>JBGPNR010000169.1:0-4920 GCA_041487635.1 Candidatus Udaeobacter sp.
AGGCGCTCAGCGAAAACGGCAATCGAGATAATGCTACAGCCCAGAATGGGCCACATCAGCAATCCGCCCTTTTGGATGTAATCAATCACGCCGATTTTTCTAGCGCTCTTTCCCAATTGTGGCAAGCCAACAACCGAATGCGACTCTGCAGCCCAGTCAGTGCCAACGATGAAGTTTTAGCGTCGGTTATCTGCAAATAGAAATTATCGCCGAGTTCTCTCGTGCGGTTTGGGAGAGGGCGACGGACGGCTCCCAGCCGCGCGTTCACCGCCAACTAGTTTTCCCGACGCATCAAATACGGAATAACCAGTCTGCTTCCCGGATGAGTCGTAGCTGTAAACGATCTTGTGCAGAAGAGTGCCGTCCGGTGTACTTTGAGCCTCTTCGAGTATGCGGCCAGCGTCGTTGTACTTGTACCGACTCTTGAGCCGAACGCGGCCGTCAGCACCGGCAACTTCTGCGCTGGAAAACCGCCCTGCGTCGTCCAGTACATACCGGATTGTCTCCCGGACTTTGCCATCCTGACCGGTTGTCGTAGCCACCGCTTTATGCTGTGCATTATCGAAATTGTAAACAGTCCGCGAGCCGTCCGGATGCATCGACATAGTGACCCGCACGGCATCACCCGGAGCTCGCTCTGGGGACTGGCCAAATCCGGTCGTGTCGCCACAAACCAGAAGAGCGCAAGGGACTGCCAGCCCGAGCGGGAAAAATTTCATGACCTGAGGAGCTTACGGGGAAGGCGGCTGGGTGCAATATACGGAAAGATTTTTATTGACCGTCCGTTACACAGGTGGTTAAAAGTGGGGTCAAGTGGGGCAGAATGGACGATTGCTCCACTCGACCAATGGACGCCGATTCCCAACCCGAACGTTTCTATGCCGGCGAGTTCCGGCATTCGATCGATGACAAGAATCGGATCACGATCCCCTCTCGTTGGCGACACGATGGTCCCGAAGAGTTCATTCTTTTACCCGAGGCGACTCATCAGTTTCTCCTCGTCATGTCGCCGAAGGAGTTCGCGAAAATGAGTTTGGCCGCCGAAACAAATCAAAGCGTTTCAGCGCGTGATCGCCGCGTTTTCTTGCGGCAACTGCATTCTCGCGCTCAGCATGCGGGCGCAGACCGGCAAGGTCGCCTGGTACTGCCGGAAGATCTTTGTCGAAAGCTCGGACTGAAGGGTGAAGTTGCTTTAGTGGGCGGGCAGGGTCGCTTCGAGATTTGGAATTTGCAGCGTTGGAAACGGGCGCACGACGAGGAAACGCCTACGTACCAGCACGTGGCAAGTGTAATTGGCTTATAAGCGGATGTTTCATCAAAATGCTATGAGCACAGTTTGGTTGGAGCGGTCTGCTGGCGCTGCCGCGGAAGCGGGAATCGCCGAAGAGGAGGCGCACGCAATGGAGGATTTTGTGTATCACCGCCCAGTTTTGCAGAGAGAAGTACTCAGGTTACTTAATCCGAAACCACGTTCCCTGATCGTAGATGGAACATGCGGCGGTGGTGGTCACACAGAAGCCCTTTTGGAAACGGGCGCCGATGTTCTGGCTCTGGATCAGGATCCTGATGCGGTCCAGCATGTGAGCAAGCGACTCGCGCGTCTTGGCCGCCGCATCGTCGTGCGGCAGGCGAATTTCCGGGACGCAGCCTGTGTCCTTGACGAGCTTGGCATTCGCACCATAGACGGCGCGCTCCTTGATCTTGGTGTTTCTTCGCGCCAACTCGAGAATGCGGCGCGCGGTTTCAGCTTCGTGCGAAACGGTCCCCTCGACATGCGCATGGATCCGCAAACGCAGCTGACTGCCGCTACTATCGTAAATGAATACAGCGAAGAAGAATTGACCCGACTTTTTCGTGAACTGGGTGAGGAACCGGCCGCACGCAGAATCGCGAGCTTGATCGTCAAGATGCGGAAGACTTCGCCATTTCGTGAAACTCTGCCGCTGGTGTGGGCGATCGAAAAGTTGGTCGGGCGGCACGGGCGGCAGCATCCAGCCACCCAGATTTTTCAAGCGTTGCGGATCGAAGTAAATGACGAGCTTCGCGCTCTCGAAGACGGCTTACGCGTTTTAACTGCGCGACTTGCGCCCGGTGCACGCATCGGAGTGATCACTTTTCACTCACTGGAGGATCGAATTGTGAAGAACTTTTTTCGCGACCATAGCCGGGCATGGCTCGACAAGCCGGAGTGGCCAGAGCCGCGGCGCAATCCCGATCACGACCTTAAATTGGTTACATCGAAACCGGTGGAACCGGCTGATGAAGAGCAACGCGCGAATCCCCGCTCGCGAAGTGCAAAGTTGCGCGTGGCCGAGAAGATACATGAACCGTTCACGTCGAAGAAACTGTAATACGGTAAATGCGGCCTCGCTTGCGCGCTGGATCGTGATGACTGCATTTCTGGCGCTGGCCGGATTGAGCTACGTTTATTTGACGCTGCAACTTTATCATCTCGGAGAACGCAAAAAGGCAGCCGAGAACGAGCTTATCAGTCTGCGCACTCGAAACGATATAGCCAAGGCGCAGATCGAGGCTTTGACCTCGCGCTCGGCGTTGCAACGCCGATTGAAAGAAGGCTACCTGAAAATGATCCCGATTTCGGAGGCAAACATCGTCCGGCTGACTATTCCTCCCCGGTCACCCGACGAAGACACGATCCAGCCCGTAGTTAATCCGTCCGCCGCAAGATGAATCCAAACAGCCGAAGCCGTTGCATGTTGGTGTGCGCTGCTTTTATCGGGCTCTTCAGCATCTTTTCATTTCGTTTGATTTATCTGCAGGCGATCAAGCATGACGAATACGCCGGTCTTGCTGCTGAAAAGCATGTCTACAAGCAAATAATTTATGCAGAGCGGGGCATGATTCTCGACGCGAATAAGGAAGTCCTCGCGCACAACATTCCTGTGGAAACGGTAGTCGCCGACGCTACGCATCTTAACAGCACAGAAGCGACCGTTGACCTCGTAAGCAGCGAACTTCGCATCCCGTCTGGAGAGCTTGCGGAAAAACTAAACAGCGGGCGCCGTTACATCGTCATCAAGCGTGACGTGCCGGCGCACACTGCAACCGCGCTTCGTGAGAAACTTCGTGCCGGCAATTTGCACGGAATTTATTTCGAGCATGACGCCACGCGGATTTACCCGAATGGCTCGATGCTTTGCCATGTGATTGGATTTACCGACTTCGATCATCACGGCATCCAAGGCGTGGAAGCCTCGATGGATGAATACCTTCACGGGCAAGACGGCTATCGTTTCATCGAACATAACCGGGCGGGCCAGGAGATCGTACCTTACCGAGGACAGGAGCGCGCTCCTCGCGACGGCTACCAGATCCATCTGACCGTCGATCTTGGTTTGCAAAACATCGTCGAGAACGAAATCGACGCTGCGATGCAGCAATATTCGCCTCAAAAGGCCACGATCATTCTGATGCGGCCGCAGACGGGAGAAATTCTGGCGATGGCCAATCGACCGCATTTTGATTTGAACCTGCGCTCGGAGGCCAAACCAGATCAAATGAAAAACCGCGCCATCATAGACATGATGGAGCCGGGCTCGACTTTCAAGATCGTAGCGGCCGCCTCTGCTCTCAATGAGCGCAAGATGCGGCCTGACTCGAGCATTTTTTGTGAGAACGGTCTCTGGAAGTTCGGCGGCGCCGCGTTGCACGACCATCGCGCGTTTGGATACCTTACTGTGCGCGACATTCTCATTAAATCGAGCAACATTGGAGCGGCAAAACTCGCCCTCAGTGTAGGGGAACAAAAGTTCTACGAGTATATTCGACGCTTCGGATTCGGCGAGCGCACGGGAATTGAGCTGCCCGGCGAGATCAACGGGCTCATTCGGCCTCCTCAATCCTGGAGCAAAATCTCCATCACCCGTATTCCGATGGGGCACGAGATTGGGGTGACGCCTTTGCAAATGACGGTCGCGATGGCGACGATTGCCAACGGCGGCAAACTAATCATGCCACGCATCGTGAAATCGGTTACAACGGCCGATGGCAAAACCGTTAGTTCACTTTCTCCGATGGTGTTGCGTCAGGTCATTTCTCCTGAAATCGCCAGAGAAATTGGTGATGCGCTCCGAGGAGTTGTGAGCGATGCGGGAACCGCCGCTGCCGCGGCCGTACCAGGTTTTACCATTGCTGGAAAAACAGGAACCGCACAGAAGGTTGATCCTCGAGGCGGGTACGAAGAGGGAAAGTACGTCGTTTCTTTTGCTGGGTATCTGCCCGCCGATCATCCGGAGTTTGTAGGTCTGGTGGTGCTCGATGATGCGCACACGAGCAAACCCGAGTTGAATTACGGCGGGCTTGTCGCGGGGCCGATCTTTGCCCGGCTCGCGGAGAAAGCTGCCCGCTATCTTGATCTTGAGCCGCATGAGGAGATTCGCAAAGCGATTCCCGTGGAGCGAGTGGAAAAAAAGCTGCCGGCAGAGCCAATCCACAAACCTGCGTCGGCGGAACGAGTCGCCTTAACCAATGCTTCGCACCATTGAATGCCTCGTTTGGGAATGTTAAAGCCTCATGCAGCTCAAGACTCTCCTCGCCGCGACTCCAGTTCGCAAAGTCATCGGGTCACTTGATCGCCCGGTGGAAAACATCGCGTATGACTCGCGGCGAGTTCAAAGGAACACCTTGTTCGTTGCACTGCGTGGCGAGAAAGCCGACGGGCACCAATTCATCGGTCAAGCTATCAGTAAAGGCGCATCGGTGATCGTTGCTGAACGCGAGGAAAAAGACCCGCGCATTACCTGTCTCGTCGTTGAGGATACGCGTACTGCGCTTGCTGATTTTTCAGCGACGTTTTACGGAGACCCGGCACGCAAATTGAAACTGGCGGCAGTCACGGGCACGAATGGCAAAACCACGACGACGTTTCTTATCAAACACATCTGCGAAAGTGCCGGTTTG
>JBGPNR010000170.1:0-4918 GCA_041487635.1 Candidatus Udaeobacter sp.
AAGGGACTGTCGAACCTGATTCGTCGGCGCAATTTCGCTGAAGCGCTTCATGAATCGGCGGGAACACCGGGGCCAGTGGCGCGGGTGGTTCATGCAGCGATTATCCGGCACGACGCGCCCAGGGCAGAGTTGTGCGATATCGTGCAAGAAGCCGCACAACTTGAGCTACCCAAACTGGAGCGCTTCCTTCCGGTGCTGGCTACCATTGCGTTTCTGACGCCTTTGCTGGGATTACTCGGGACGGTCACAGGAATGATCGACGCCTTCGGAACGATTGCCTCAAGTGGAGGCTATGCGACAGTGACTGAGCTTTCCAGCGGCGTTTATAAAAGTTTGCTAACCACCGCAGCAGGGCTCGTCGTCGCGACGCCTACTTTCGTTGCGTATAGCTATCTCTCTTCGCGCGTGAACACGATGCTTCATGATATGGAGCGTGCGGGAATTGAAATCGTCCACATGCTAACCGAAAGTCGCCCGATCCATGGCATTATCAGCTTTCAGCAACCGGGTGAGACGGCGCGCGAAATGGAAGCACGCCAGGATCGATAAAAATGACGAAACCCAAATGACGAAGCTCGAACAGAAGTGAAGGCTGCCATCGGTTGTTCGTCATCCAAACATCGCCCATTCTTTCATCATTCGTTATTCGGATTTCGTTGTCGATAATCGTTGGAGGTTAATAACTCTTTTGCGCCCGCATGAAACTCGCCCGAACAACGACCTATAATTTCGGCTGGGTTGTCCTTGTCGCGCTGGTGGACATCACCTTTCTGCTAGTCTTTTTTTTGTTGCTTAGTTCGAATTTCATTTTGCAACAAGGCATCTCGATTTCGATGCCGTTCTCGCGCTTTACGCTTGGCCCGCAAACTACCCACCAAATCATCAGCATCAGCGGCGGGACGGTTCCGGCCATTTATTTCCAAGATCAAAGAGTCACCATCGAACAACTGGGGCCATTACTGGATGCAGCCAAGCGCAAGGAGCAATCCATCATCATTAAGGCGGATCGTTCTACTTCTTACGAAACGGTTGCCGAAGTGGCAAACGCTGCGCTCGGACATGGCATCACTTCCGTAGGGCTGGCTGCGAGTCCGCCGCGATGAACAGCGTCATCTCCGAGAGCGCGGCCGAACCGCTTATTTTTAGCTGGGAATCGTCTGGCGGCCAAAAATTAGCGATCACAATTTTTCTCGCGCTTTCTTTGGCGGCTCACGCTCTCTGCTTTTACATTTTTCAAATCGTCTATCCCCCCATGATCGCGCTTTTGCCGCCGCCAGCTCGCGTCACGTTGATCACGTCGGCCTCTGAAGAAGGTCGGACGCTGCTTCGTTGGATCGATTCGGAAGATCCTGCGCTCGCTTTTACGACTCACCGTCCGCCCGAAACAAGGCTCCATGCGCTGCCCAAGGCTGAGCATGTGCCGTCTTATTCCGCGATGCAGCCGACGTTGAAGAACATTCCACCGTTTGAACGTGACCTGCGCATCCCGAGTTGCCACCCACCAGGCGCGGTACGGCTTGTTCGTCAGAAAACGACGCACGCTATAGGTGTCTTCAAAACCGCCGTCTCCTTTTCAATGGAGTTCGACGCTTTGGGCGCTCCAGCGCTGCCACAAGCGAATTTTGCCGCTTCCACTGAGAAGACGCCCCAAACTATTCGCTTTCGGGTGGGCGTGAACGAGCTCGGAGAAATCCGATACTGTTTCCCGGTAAATTCGTCAGGTGATCCGTCCCTGGACGAACAAGCCCACTTGTACCTGGCGCGTTGCCGTTTCCTCAAAAACACCGTCAACTCTGGTAAAGCCGATTCGTTGTTGGTCTGGGGAATCGCGACAATTGAGTGGGGAAATGACATCGCTCGCCCACAGACACAATCGGCAGCCACCGTCAGCCCGTGATTCGCGTCAGTCTTGCGACTCTGGTTACGATTTATTTGCTGCTTTTTCTTGCGGCGGTTTTTCTCTTCTGGATAGTTGGAGAATGGAATCGCCGGCGGCGAGAGCGACGGGCTCTGCAACACCGGTTGCGTTGCGTGATTTGCGCGTTCGAATTTGAGGATCGAACCGACGCGCTGCTTCCGCGGTGCCCGCACTGCGGAAGTTTAAACGAACGATTCAAGATGGAACGGATTTAATATGGGAATGTGGATAGGCCGGAACCGCAAGGCCCGTGTCACCTATGGGTTTGATGAAATCGCGCTTGTACCCGGGCGCGTAACGATCAATCCCAACGAAGTCGACATCAGGTTCCGTTTACCGCGCAAAGACGCAGAGCCGCTTGAATTGAAAATTCCCATTCTCGCCAGCGCGATGGATGGAGTCGTCGATGTGCGTTTCGCCATTGCCATGAACAAGCTCGGCGGGCTAGCCGTTCTGAATCTCGAAGGAGTGCAAACGCGCTACAAAAACCCGCAGGAAGTCCTGGAGAAAATCGTCGAAGCTGACAAGTCCGACATCACTGCGCTGCTGCAACGGATCTACCAGGAACCCATCCAGGAGGATCTAATCGCGGCGCGTGTGCGCCAGATTAAGGATGGCGGCGTATTGGCTGCCGTCAGTTCCATTCCTCAGCGTGCCGCAGAATTTGGCAAGATCGCGCAAGACGCTGGCGCTGATGTTTTCGTAGTGCAAAGCACGGTTTCCACAGCGCGGCATATTTCGTCGGAGTATAAGTCGCTTGATCTGGAGAAATTTTGTCGCGAAATGCGCATTCCAGTAATCGTCGGAAACACTGTCGGCTACGATGTGACCCTGGAGATCATGGAGTGCGGGCCGGCGGCGGTGTTGGTCGGCGTCGGACCGGGAGCAGCCTGCACTTCACGCGGCGTGCTTGGACTCGGTGTTCCGCAGGTCACCGCGACGGTTGATTGCGCGGCGGCGCGCGATGCTTACTTCAAGAAAACATCACGCTACGTGCCGATCATCACTGATGGCGGGATGAACAGAGGCGGCGACGTTTGCAAGGCGCTGGCCTGCGGCGCAGACGCCGTGATGGTGGGAAGCGCGTTCGCCAAAGCGCACCAAGCGCCTGGCCGGGGCTACCATTGGGGCATGGCTACTCCGCACGCAAATCTTCCGCGAGGCACCCGCATCAGAGTGGGCTCTACCGGGTCGCTCAAGCAAATCCTGTTTGGACCGGCAGAAGTTGATGATGGCAGTCAAAATCTGGTCGGCGCCATCACCACGTGCATGGGCAATGTCGGCGCGCGCAACATTGCCGAGTTTCAGCAAACCGAGATTATCATTGCTCCTTCTATTAAGACCGAAGGCAAACTCTTCCAAACCGTCCAAAGCGTCGGAATGGGAACGAGCTAAGAATTATTTAGCGATTCAGTGATTTAGAGATTTAACGATTGATCTTGCCCTACATCGTTGAACCGTTCCACGCTCGAATCGCTAAATCACTAATTCATTAAATCGCTAAATGAACTCCGATCGCAGAGTTGTTATCACTGGTCTGGGCGCCATTACACCGCTTGGCAGCGATGTCGAGACGTTTTGGTCGAATCTTAAGAATGGCGTCAGCGGCATTAGTACCATCGACGCTTTTGATACCACCAGGTACGACTGCAAGATTGGTGGGCAAATTCGCGATTTCGATCCGAAGCCATTCTTCAAAAACCCGAAAGACGTCCGCCGCACTGATCGATTTACGCAGCTTTCAATGGCTGCAGCAAAAATGGCGCTCGAAGACAGCGGGATCGATGTCGCCAACGTGGAACGCCGAGACCGTTTCGGCGTGATTGTTAGCACCGGAATCGGCGGGCTAAAAACACTTCAGGAGCAACTGACGATCCTTCTCACCAAAGGGCCCTCGCGAAATTCACCATTCACGATCCCGATGCTTATCAGCAATATGGCCAGCGGCGTCATCTCGATGGAGTTCGATCTGCATGGCCCCAATTTGTGTATCGTTACCGCCTGCGCGACGTCAAACAACGCCATCGGTGAATCCTGGCGAATTATCAAATTTGGCGACGCGGATATCTTCCTGGCAGGTGGCTCGGAGGCGTCCATCGTCGAGATTGGCTTTGCAGGATTTTCAGCTATGAGAGCGCTCAGCACCCGCAACGATGAGCCGGAGCGCGCTTCCCGGCCGTTCGATCGTGACCGCGACGGCTTTGTTATGAGCGAAGGCGCCGGAGTTGTGGTGGTGGAAGAACTCGAGCACGCCAAAGCGCGCGGCGCGAAAATCTATTGTGAAATCACAGGATACGGCCTCTCCGCCGACGCGTTCCATATGACTGCGCCGCCGCCGGACGGCGAAGGCGCTGCGCGCGCCATGCAAATGGCATTCGAGCACGCACGCATATCTCCGGAGCAGGTTGATTACGTCAATGCGCACGCCACTTCCACCGACATTGGCGACATTTGCGAGACCCGCGCGATCAAACAAGTGTTCGGAGACTACGCTTATAAGGTTGCCATCAGTTCCACGAAATCGATGACTGGGCACCTTCTAGGCGGCGCTGGCGGAGTAGAAATGGCCGCGTGCGCCCTTGCCATTCGAGATTCCGTAATTCCTCCAACAATCAATTTAGAAAATCCGGGAAAAGAATGCGACTTGGATTACACGCCCAACGTTGCCCGCGAAAGAAAAGTGCGGGTCGCTTTAAATAACTCCTTCGGTTTCGGCGGCCACAACGCGACTCTGGTCGCTAGCGCGTTTGAAGAATAGCGCGGGCGCCTTTGACTATTCGGCGGTCCGCGGTCACTATTTAAATCGCGAACGCTTTTGGCATCGCTACATCACACGCGGGCATAGCTTAATGGTAAAGTTCCAGCCTTCCAAGCTGGCTATGCGGGTTCGATTCCCGTTGCCCGCTTTTCCTAGCCTTTGACCGGCTCCTGACCGGCTAAATCGAGCGAAAAATAATTCTTCCGGAAACCGATTTTTCGCCTTGACTTTAATTTAGCAAC
>JBGPNR010000171.1:0-4894 GCA_041487635.1 Candidatus Udaeobacter sp.
CATCAATTTCCTCGGTAAAGGCTTTATCGCCTGCATGTGCTCGCTTGCGTTGCTGCTGGCAGGCGCGACCGCCTTTTACCTCCGCGGTGAGAGAAATTTCGGCGTCGATTTTCGCGGTGGCGACCTGATTACACTAAGCGCGCCGGGGAAGATCGACATCGGACAGGTGCGCAACGCGCTCAAGCCAATCGGACTTGCCGACGCTTCAATTCAGGAATCGACGCAAGGCGGCAAGAGTTACATCACGATCCGCACGCCGTTGAACACCAGCGACAAGGTGGAAAAGCAAATCATTCAGACGCTCCCAAACGCCGGGTTTAAAGTTGAAGGATCGGAACGCGTCGGTGCGCTCGTTGGCGGTGAGCTGGCAAAAAGTTCGTTAATCGCACTCGGCCTCGGCATCCTCGGCATTTTGATTTTCGTAACGTTCCGGTTCGAACTCTCCTTCGCCGTAGGTGCGATTGTCGCGTTGTTGCACGATGTGCTGATGACGGTCGGTGTGTTCGCGCTTCTCGGCCGCGAGCTGACTCTCACGATGGTCGGCGCAGTGCTGACCATCGCCGGTTATTCGATTAACGACACCATCGTCGTTTACGATCGGATACGCGAAGGCTTGGCCAGCGGCCGGCGCGGAACCATCGAGGAGATAATGAATTCGAGCATTAACCAGACGCTCAGCCGCACCATCCTTACAAGTACGGTCACGCTGATCCCGATTCTCTGTCTATTTTTCTTTGGCGGCGCAGTGTTGCGGGATTTTTCTCTCGCCATCATCATCGGCGTGGTTGTTGGCACATACTCTTCGATCTTTATCGCTTCGCCCATTGTGCTGTGGTGGACGCGCCTCCGGGGCGGCAGAGAGACCACTTTGCGTCGCGAGGTCACCGAAAAAGCAGCGACCGCCGCGAATCCTCTCGCCCAACGCTAAAACGACTAGCTCCGTCCCTGTTTCGCGGAGATTTGACGAGTTCGCCCGGCCCGCGTAGGCTCGGCCTCGCCGGGTTAACTATTTTCCTAAAGATCCAGGAGTGATTATCGATGCCAGAAGTGATTGTTCGTAAAGGTGAACCTGTAGATCGCGCATTGAAGCGGCTGAAAAACAAGCTGGATGCCGAGGGTATTCTCGATGAGGTCCGTCGTCTGCGCGCCTTCGAGACGCCTTCGCAAAAGCATCGCCGGAAGGCGAAAGCCAACGCCAAGCGCGGTAAAATGAGGTTTCGGTTTAATCCATCGTAACAAGGTTAAAATGTTAAGAAGCTAAAACGTTGGGCCGAGGCAGTAGTTCTCGTTGTAACGATTTAGCTTTTTTACAGTTTAACTTTTCTCAGCGTTCTTCTCTGTAAAAAGTTCCCTGATCGCCTGCACCAAGCCATTGATATCGTGCCGGCGCGCCTCGACATCGACTTTGAGCCCCTGATCGCGCACAGTTTTTGACGTGATGGGCCCGATGCTGGCGATTCGCATTCCCTGCGGCCAGGGTAGTCCAAGCGCGAGAAAGTTTTCCACGGTCGAAGAACTGGTGAACGTGATTAAGTCGGCTCCGTCCTGCGCTAGTTGACGTCGCGCGCCACTCGTGTCGCGCGTTTCCGGCACCGTCCGATAAGCGAACGCTTCGTCCACGATCGCTCCCATAGCCGAAAGTTCTTTGGGAAGCGCGTCTCGCGCTTTCTCCGCGCGCACCAGTAGAATCCGCAAATTTTCGATGTTTCCCTGCTTTTTGAATTCACGCACTACCGCTTCCGCCACGAAGTCGTCCGGCTGAAGATCGACATGCAGGTGAAAATCTTTCACGCGTTGTGCCGTCGCCGGTCCGATCGCAGCAATGCGCGCGCCGCCGATTTCACGAGCATCATCGTACAACTTGAAAAAGATATCGAAGAACGCTTCGACGCCGTTTGCGCTTGTGAACACAATCCAGTCATACCCGTGTGCCTCCTGCACCAGCTCCGCGAATTCGCGTAAATTGCTCGGTGGCTCGATTCGAATTGTCGGCAGCTCGATGACGTGAGCACCGAACGCACGCAGTTTGTTGCTCAACACGCTCGCTTGCTTTCGTGTTCGCGTGACGACAATTTTTTTCCCCAGCAGCGGCCGCTTTTCGTACCAATTGAGGCCGTCACGCAACCCGACAACCTCTCCAAACACTGCCACCGCCGGCGCCTTGAAATCACTGGCTACAGCTTTTTGGGCGATATCTGAAAGAACGCCCGCGAGCGTTTCCTGTTTTCCGGTCGTGGCGGAGCGAACGAGCGCGACTGGCAAATCGCTGCGCACGCCTTGCTTCAGCATTTCGTTCGTGATGGATCCGAGACGTTCCACGCCCATCAGCATGACCTGTGTTCCGCCAAGTTTTGCCAGCGCCGCAAAATCGATTGCACTTTCTGCCTTGGCGGGATCTTCGTGGCCTGTAAAAAATGTCACGTGCGAATTGTGCTCGCGATGCGTCATGGGAATACCCGCATAGGCCGGGCCGGCGATGGCCGAGGTGATTCCGGGCACAATTTCGAATGGGATTCCCGCATCGGCGATCGCCTGCGCTTCTTCCGCTCCCCGACCGAACACGAATGGATCTCCGCCTTTTAACCGAACGACCTGCTTTCCTTCGCGCGCTTTCCCGATCAACAGCGCGTTGATATCCTGCTGACTCAGCTGCGATCCGCCAGCTTCCTTCCCAGCGTAAGCAATTTCTGCATCATCTCGCGCCCAACTGAGCGTCTCTGGATTTGCCAGATGATCGTAAACAATCACATCCGCGTTCTCGATGCACTCCTTTGCGCGCAGTGTCACCAAGCCAAGATCGCCCGGCCCAGCGCCGACCAGATAAACTCTTCCATTCTTACTCATGCTCATGCTCACCTGCCATGCCGTAGCTTTCCGCGGAGGCTGGTGCTCGTAATCGATTCTAATAGCTCCGCCGCGAGGCGCTCGCGCTCGTCGGGCTCGCCTTCCACCTCACCTTGATGCGGCGCCACTGCGCCCTGCAAGAAAACTTGCGCGCGCATTTTCATCTTGCCGTCCTCGATGTTCGCAAGGACGCCCACGGGGCAATTGCAATCACCCTGCAAACGGCGTAGAAACTCTCGCTCCGCCTGCAAACAAAGCAACGTGCCGCGATCGTTTACGGGATCAACGATTGTCTTTGTGCGTTGATCATCGCTCCGAACTTGAAGGACAATGATTCCCTGTCCGCCTGCCGGCAAAAAGACTTCGCAGGGAAGGATCTCAAGAAAAAATCGCTGGCCTTCAAAACTGATTTCAGTACGGGCGTGTAATAGTCCGAGGCGTTCAAGCCCCGCGCGAGCTAACACGACGGCGTCCCACTCGTTTTCGGCCAGTTTTCGCAGCCGGGTCGGCACGTTTCCGCGAAGATCGATGATGTCGAGGTCCGTCCGCTTCCACAGCAGCTGATGTCTTCTTCGCACGCTGCCGGTTGCCACCATTGCATCGTCTGGAAGTGAACTCAGACCACCCGGATGTTTAGAAACCAGCACATCGTCCATCGGCGCCCGGGGAAGAGCTGCCACAATTTCTGCGCCCAGGCCCGTTTCACTCGGCAGGTCCTTCGCACTATGAACCGCAATATCCACATCTCGGGCAAGGAGGGCACGCTCGATTTCTGCCGTGAACAATCCTTTTCGCCCTGCGCGAGGATCGACAACTCTGACTTTGTCGCCCTTTGTCGCGACAATCTTCGTCTCGATTGTGACGTCCGGATCTGCATCTCGAATCACTTCTTCGACTAACCGAGTCTGCGCGCGCGCGAGCTCGCTGCCGCGTGTTCCCAGGACAATCTTTCGGCTTCCGGCGCTCATAAAGCGCCGCTACATTTCTGAAGCGCGCAGCGAATTTTTGGCGAGCGAGGCAAGCTCAGCAGTCTGCGAGGCTGGATGCAATCCTCGAGAAATTGAGTCGACGAAATCTGTGACATGTTCGGCGATGATCGATTCTGCGGCGGCGACCTGCTGGCGTCTCAGGGCGAGCGATTGCTCTGCGACAGATTGCAGTGAATCGATGTCGTAAAGATAAACCCCTTGCATTTGATTGATGCTCGGCTCCACGTCGCGAGGCACGGCAATGTCGATGATGAACAGCGGACGATCCAAGCGCTCGCGGAGGATCGGCGCGAGTTTTTCGGATGTCAGCAACGGCGCTTCGGAAGATGTGGAGGTGATTAAGATGTCGATCTCGCGACATTGCGTCGGCCACGCATCGAATGGAACGATGCGACCACCGACCATCCGCGCCAGTTCGTGCGCGCGATCAATCGAACGATTGCTCACACGAAGATCATTCACGCCGCGAGAAACCAAGGCCCGGGCCGTGCGTTCGCTTGTTTCACCGGCTCCAAGCACAAGGACTTTGCAGCTACTGAGTTGCCCGAAAATTCGTTGCGCAAGATCGACGGCAACCGAGCCAACCGAGACCAAGCCACGCGTGATATCGGTGTGAGTGCGCACGTGCTTGGCCACCCGAAAGGCGCGTTGAAACAGACGATGTAAATATGGGCCAGCCGTGCGCGACGAGCGCGCTGCTTCGTAGGCCTTTTTCGCCTGACCAAGAATTTCACTCTCGCCCACCACCATCGAATCAAGACCCGAGGCGACGCGAAAGAGATGCTGCACGCACTTTTCGGCTTCGTAACGGTAGAATGCAGGCGCATACTCGTGGGCGTCCTTCTCCATCTCCCGCGCGAGGCAGCGCGCGATTTCATCGGTTGAGACCCGCTTTTCCGAAGCCCCGTAAACTTCCACTCGGTTGCAGGTCGCGAGCAACAAAGCTTCCGCGCACCCGGCATTGCGCAAAATGCATTCGGTCTCGGCGTGACCGGCGAAGCGCTCGCGCGTTTCCACGTTTGCAGTGTGATGGCTCAAGCCGACACAGAAAAGATTCATGG
>JBGPNR010000172.1:0-4891 GCA_041487635.1 Candidatus Udaeobacter sp.
AGCCAGCATACGGGTGCCACTGCCGATTAGCTAATGGTATTTACCGCCCACGCGTTCATTAATCGCTCGCGCTTTTCCGAGCACGTCGCTTATTGAGCCGGCGGATCGGTCTGGCCGTCTATTCCATGAAATACTTCGCGGCGAGGGATTGTGCGCCAGGACCCAACACACTGGCCGCTGCTTTGCTACCCAGCAGTTTTCGCAACAAAGATTTCGCTTCATTTTTCTGCTGCTCCGACACATCGGCTTGATTGATCGCGGCGATCACTTTCTCCAGTGCCTCCGTAATCATCTGCTGCTGCGGAGTGCGTCCTGCAATCGGTGCTTGTTCCCGCTTAGAAACAGTGGATCGTCGGCTCTCGTCGATGGAGATTCGGAGCGGAGCCGAGACGTCACCTTCGAGCACTTTGACGCCGAAGTCATTTATCTTGGCAAACCCGGACAACAGACCCATCCCGCTTTTATCTTCGAGGGGGGTCCAGTCGATGAGGCGATACTCCGAAAGCTGGGCCACAGCGCGCAACCAGTCACGCCGATTTATACCTGACGGCGGCGGGACGGCCTTCTCGCCTTGCCCGAACGGAATGAGACCTTCGCCTTGCCGCTCATAAAGAAGCTGCAACAGGCATCCTCTAACGACAGAATCTTTCATTAGGGTTGCAATATCCTTCGCATCCCGCGCACCGACAACTCATCACCGCCTCAAACTTCTCAAGCGGCGGAGCTATTACGCAGCTGCCGGGTCGATCCGGTTTAGTCCATGTTTAAGCGCGCGATGAATATCAGCGACAGTTTCGTCGGGTCCCGTTCTCCTAAAACTGTCGAGCTCTTCCATCAGGAGCGCCTCGTACGAATCACACATCGGACAGTCGCCATTTGGCTGGATCCATTCGGGATGTTGGATCCTGAGGTCGTCGTGAATCTGTTGCCGAAGCTCGGCGTACGTGTGGATTTCGTGAGACGCGGCCATTGGTTTGCTGAAAGATTCAACCATGGCGCGCGGCGGCTTATCTATTTTACGTCGTCGGTGAGCGCGCTTTCTTCTGAGACTGACGAATTTCATAAACGTCCTTTCATTCAGAGGTTGACTGCTCCAAATCCGCGCGGAACGAGGAACCATCTTCACGAGCCGCTTTCAACGGCGGCCTCGCTTCAGGTGACTCGGGGCTCCAGTTGAATCTGGAGATCGCGCAAGCGGTGTCTCAGCGAAGGTTAAACCTTTCAGCCACCTTTTCACCCGGCCGAAAGTGCGTTGAGGCGTCGGATAACGTAATCAAGAATGATTTTAACAGCAGTACCGACAGCCGCAAATAGGACTTTAGTCCCATAAGTTTAGGAGCGGCTAGCGAAAACGCTAAGACCGATCTGGCGTTTGCCTTGAGTGCGCGCATTTGCGTAGTCAGTTCCGAACTGTGCTTGGAGGATTGATGTGTGAGCCAAACGGATAAAAATTGGGCAGCGTTGGTCGCGACCATGGTGGCCCGTGTCGAGAGCGAGGGCGTGGGGTCGCCTACTCATGAGAAGGCAATCACGGACGCCGTGAACGCGCTTCACGGGGTTGAAGAAGTGAGCATTGAGAATGGAGCTATCCATGTCACCTACGATCCCCTTCAAACCACCGAGAAAAAAATTGAAGAATCGATCCGTGCGAGTGGAAATAGCGTGACCTCAGCGGCAACCGATAGCGAGACGCCGCTCCCGGTCCCCGGCCCCGGCCTCGCGGGTACGCGCGAGCCTGCCGTCCGCGAGTAAGTCGGCAACGATAAAAGAGCTTTCGTAGTGGTTTTCGCGTGCTTCCATCTCATCGACGTACGGCGCGGAATAATGACGGGGCTAATCCGGCTGCAACGGATGCGAAGCAACGGCCAGGCTTTGAACACCAAGAAGCCAGGAGGGCTAGAGACCGCTGTCCTCAGCGGAGTAAATCTAAAAATTCATTTCATCCTGCGCTGAGACAGCGCACGCTACAACCCGGCGCGATTTCAAACTTTGGGTGGAAATCCTGAGCATCCGTCCCTGCGCTTTAAGAAAGTCGGCCGCTACTGGTCGGTGCGAGCACAGCTTCTACAGCTCTTTGCAGATGCAATTAATGTAAGGCCGCCGTCATCGCTAGCGGCTTAGCTCTGTGCTTAGTGCCAGTGATGGTGAGAGCGCCAATAAGCATGGTGCCCGTAGAATCGGTGGGCACGATAGGCGCCGAACCGCGGTCCGTAGTAGCCATAGGCCGGGCCAACAACCACGCCAACTATTGGAGGTGGAGCATAGAAGACCGGTCGCGGCGGTGGTGGCGCGTAATTGTACGTCGGCCTGGGAGCGCTGTAAGGCTCAATCATTTCGGTGCCGGCATTCGAGCGCGGAACAGATGCAAAGCCCAATACGAGCACGGCAGATGCTATCACAGTTAGTTTTTTTCCCATGATTCGAAATCCCTCCTGTTGTTTGGCCGATTGAACCCAACAATCATCGCGTGGTTGCCCAAAAAAAGGCGCGCCTGAAATAATTCATCGTCGGGAAAATGGAGACATTTTCGCCCGTTGTCTGAGTTGGGTGTCAGATCTCGGAAACTAAAACGCCGTCGCGGGTTTTCTTGTGCTAACCGTTAGATTATAGGGCCGCAGTCATCGGCAGCGACCACAGCGCAAGTTCGGGCGCTACTTTTTGTCCAAAAGCGAGAGGTACGCTTCGTAACCTCTGGCTTTCATGTCTTCTTTCGGAATGAAATGCAAAGCAGCCGAGTTAACCGCGTAACTTTGTCCACTGGGCGATTTTGGGTCGGTAAAGAGATGGCCGAGGTGGGCGTTACTGCGTTTGGAGCGAATCTCAGTGCGCTTCATATCGTTCGATGTGTCCAATCTCTCGACCAAGAGATCTTTCGAGATCGGTTTACTAAATGTGGGCATGCCGATCTGACCGTCGAATTTGTCGAGCGAAGTAAAGAGTGGCTCGCCAGTAATGACATCCACGTAGATGCCTGTGCGGTCGTAGTTCCAGAAATCATTCTGGAAAGGCGTTTGGGTGCCGCCTTCCCGCACGACGAAATATTCCTCGGCCTTTAATCGGCGTTTCAAAACGGCGTCGCTGGGGACCGGCCGGTTCGGATCGAAACCTGTGGTTTCCTTTTTCTCTCTCTGCGTGAGAAAGAAGACGTAGACCCCGCCGGCGATGAGCACGATTGCGATGCCGACACCGACGTACGTGCTAATCGCCGATCTTTCCTCGCTTGTGATTCGACCCCCGTACATCAGATCGCGACTAACATTATTGAATCAGAGATTATCTGCATCCGTCAAGACCGAATGCGCTCGAACGGCGTCTGAGCTCCATTTTTGCCTGCTCGCTTGGATCAGCAAGCAGCTTGGTTGAGTGTTGAAAGCCAGGAGGTAAAGGATTCCACATGTCCAGACATCGTCACTCGTTTCTTTACCGCCATGGACTGAGCATCGTTGCGGTCGGACTCCTGATCGTTTGGATAATTGGGTATCGAATGCTCGATCCGAAAACTCATCTGGGTGCATTTTTTGGAAATGCGATAGCCGATTGGAGCGGCTCGGTCGTCATCATCCTGGGAACGAAATTTTTGTATGAAACTGGATCGGCCGAGAGCCGGCCGGTAAAAGGAAAGAAACGTTTCGCGTGGCTTGACTTTTTGCATCGGCACTCGCTTTTGATATTCATCGTGGTCACAGGGATTGGCTGGGCGTTCTTGTTTGCGTGGATGAATGCTGAGAGCAAATGGGGCCAGGTCGTTGGCAATATTCTCTCCGAATGGGTGCAGATGGCCGGGTTGGTCTTCCTCACTAAACGCTTGATCGAAATCGGCTCCAAAGAAAGCGGTCGCTAATGTTGCGAATAATTTTTGGTATAATTGCGACATGACATTGTCGCAGAAGTTCGAAGGGGCACTGGTTTACGCGAGCGTTGTGCATGCCGGCCAGATCCGAAAGGCAACCGGAATTCCATACATTGCGCATCTTCTCGGTGTGGCCAGCATTGCGTTCGAATACGGCGCGGACGAAAATGAAGCCATCGGCGCGTTGCTACATGACGCGGCTGAAGATGCAGGTGGCGCCGCCCGGATCGACGATATCCGGGTCCGGTTCGGCGAAAAAGTGGCCACGATAGTAGAAGGTTGCACCGACACTCTGGAGACACCGAAACCGCCCTGGCGCGAGCGCAAAGAAAAATATCTCGCGCATCTCAAAGAAACCGATGCATCCACACGGCTCGTGTCCGCAGCCGACAAATTGTTTAACGTGCGCAGCATTCTTCGGGAGCTACGCCAACGCGGCGACGCTGTCTGGGCACGTTTCAGCGGCGGCAAGAAAGATCGGCTCTGGTATTATCGCGCGCTTGTCATCGTGTTTCGGCAGCACGGCGATCATAGCGATCTCATCGACGAGCTCGATCGCGTCGTGAACGAGATCGAAAAGCTTGCTTGCGCTTAGCAACACGAGATGAACGGGCCAGAAATCTGGCGTCGCCTCCAACTGCGAAACGGCGAGGTTTTCGCGAGGCGGAGAGTCACTTCTACGACGAGGCATTCATGCCATCATCTCGATTTCCGCGCTGGCCGCCGAAGCCGGGCTTCAGCCAGGTCAATGTCGCGTTGGATCCGCCGTAAGGCCTGGTCGTTGATGGCTTCTTCGTTGCGCAGTTGAATCACTGTGTCGCGTTCTGTTTGTAATACTTCGCGCGCTAAATCTTCAAAGTCTTCCGAGAACAATCTGCTGACGCTTTCTTCATCCGGGGTTTCACAGCGAAGTTGCCGGATACGGTCTTCGTATTCCGAGCGCAGACGTTCAACGGTTCCGGGCCTGGCTCGCTTCGATGATGCGATTTCCTCAAGACGAGTAAGCGCTGCTTCGTTGGCCTTTAGGCGCGCCAGTCGCTC
>JBGPNR010000173.1:0-4874 GCA_041487635.1 Candidatus Udaeobacter sp.
CCTTTTCCCTGAACGGTTTCGATCACGAACGCGGCGACGTCGCGCGAACGTAGTTGCCGATCCAATTCATCGATGTCATCGAGCGGCACGCGCGCATCGAATCCTTCCATTAGCGGCCCAAAACCTTCGGTAAAACTTTCGCAACCCATCAACGACAACGCGCCGAGGCTCAGCCCATGAAACGCGCTCGCCAGCGACACCACGCGTTTCCTGACAGTCGCGGCACGTGCGAATTTCAACGCGCCTTCCATCGCTTCGGTCCCGGAATTGCAAAAGAAAACGGCGTCGAGATGCGGCGGCGTCCGTTTCGTGATCGCTTCCGCAAGCAAACCGCTCAAGAGCGAGCAATCCATCTGCACCATGTTCGGCAGATCCAGATCCAGCACGTCGCGGATTGCCTGTTGCACCAGCGGATGATTCCGCCCGATGTTGAAAACGCTGTAGCCGCTCAGAAAATCGAGATACGGCTGATTATCCATGTCGTAGAGATACGCGCCCTCGGCCCGAGCATAGACCCTGTCGAACCCGATCACCCGCTGGGCCGCCACCAAAGTCCGGTTCACGTGCCGCTCGTGGAGCTGATAATTTTCACCCAGCCGCGCGGCAATAATCTCCTTTAAATCGAAAGCCATGAAGAATGAAACTTCCTCGATTTACCGACGAAGCGCAAATCCTGTAGCGTCGCTCAACAGAGTGACGGCTAGAGCAAAAAGCCGCAGGATCAGCGATCCTGCGGCTTGAATTTTGCGAACACTGTTCGCTTAATCTTCGACGATCACGCGCTCGACCGTGCGATGTTCAGTTGGGCCCGTGTAATAAACGCGCACCTTCTGACCAGCTCGCAGCGGGGCTGTCACCACTTTGCCGGCGCCGTCAACAATTCGCGCGGCTGTGCCTAGCGCGAAGCTAACCGGACCCTCATCGCTTTTAACCACAATCGACTTGCCGGCCTCATAAGTCGTTACCGCTCCGGTTGTATAGGTCGTACTTGTAGTGGTGTCTGTTGTCGTTGTCGGTTTGTTCGTCGTTGTCGTTTCCTCGGTCGTTGTCGTGCTGGTTTGTGCAAAAGCTAACGGCACAACTAGCGCGCAGACCAAACCAATGATTGTCTTCTTCACTCTATCCCTCCTGTTGATGGTTAATGTTATCCCAAGTTCGTGACTCAGGCTTTGAACGGACGCTCCATTAGCGTCTGTTCCTTTGACCAATGTTGGGGCCGCGATATTCGAATTATTTCCCGTTGCATGATTGAGCGCTTCCGGCGAACTCAGTAACGTCGCATGCCAATGACCCACAAAACGCCCCGCGCCGATTCCGTCGTCACGCCGGAACTCGTCAAGCGGCATGGCCTCAGTTCAGAAGAGTTCGAGCGGATAAAAAAAATCCTCGGGCGCGAGCCGAACTTTACCGAGCTGGGCATTTTCTCTGTCATGTGGAGTGAACACTGCTCGTACAAAAATTCGAGAAGAGAGCTGAAAAAATTTCCCACCACCGGTCCAAACATTTTGGTCAAAGCCGGCGAAGAAAATGCCGGCGTGGTGGATATTGGCGATGGCTGGGCAGTCGCGTTCAAGATCGAGAGCCACAATCATCCAAGCGCCATCGAGCCTTTCCAGGGTGCCGCGACTGGCGTCGGCGGTATCATCCGCGACATTTTTACGATGGGCGCACGCCCGGAGTTTTGCCTGAACTCGCTGCGTTTTGGTCCCATCACAGATGCAAGTTCGAAATCCGAAACCCGAAAATCGAAAATCGCAGCAAACCGGAGATTATTTACAGGTGTTGTCTCCGGTATCGCACATTATGGAAACTGTGTCGGCATTCCGACCATCGGTGGCGAGATTTATTTCGATGAAAGCTTCGAGGGCAATCCTCTGGTAAACGTTTTTTGCCTCGGCGTGTTACGCCACGAACAACTCGCGCGCGGCACGGCAGAAGGCGCTGGCAATCCTGTTTTTTACGTCGGCGCCGAAACGGGGCGTGACGGTCTCGCGGGTGCGGCGTTTGCGTCGCGCGAACTAACGGAACAATCGCGCGAAGATCGTCCCGCCGTGCAAGTAGGCGATCCGTTCAAGGAGAAGTTATTGCTGGAAGCATGTCTCGAACTGCTTGCTCGCGGTGCTGTTGCCGGAATTCAAGACATGGGAGCGGCCGGTCTGACTTGCTCGACGTGCGAAACTGCCAGCCGCTCCGGCAGCGGTATCGAGATCGATCTGGCCAAAGTTCCCAAGCGCGAGCCCGGCATGACGCCGTATGAGATCCTGCTGAGCGAATCACAAGAGCGAATGCTAATCATAGCCAGGCGCGGAAAGGAAAATGTTGTCCGTGAAGTGTTCGAGAAATGGGACGTGCAATGCGCACAAATTGGCCGCGTCACCAGCGACGGCATGATGCGCGTGCGAAATAATGGTGAAATTGCTGCGGAGATTCCAGCGAAAGCATTAGCCGAAGAAGCGCCGCTGTATTCTCGTGACGCAAAAGCTCCTGTAGCCGCGTCCCTATGGGACGCGTCGTCGCCCGCAGGGCGACGGCTACAGAAGATCGACAACCAGAAAGCGCTTCGCCAATTACTGCGCGATCCCACGATCGCGTCTAAAAACTGGGTTTATCGGCAATATGACCACACGGTTCGCACGGGCACACTGGTGAGGCCGGGCTCAGACGCCGCGGTGTTCTTCGTGCGCTACGCCAACAAAATCTTGGCGGCGACCACGGATTGCAATTCGACCTACTGCGCACTTGATCCGCGTGAGGGCGGCAAAATCGCTGTCGCCGAAGCTGCGCGCAACCTTACATGTTCCGGTGCAAGGCCGCTCGCCCTGACCGACTGCCTGAATTTTGGCAATCCTTACAAGCCGCAAAATTTCTGGCAGCTACGTGAAGCAGTTGAAGGAGTCGCAGAAGCATGCCGCGCATTTGGCACACCCATCACTGGCGGAAATGTTTCGCTGTACAATGAGAGCCCGGCTGGGGTTGTCGATCCGACGCCAACGATCGCGATGGTGGGATTGATTGATCACGAAAATCACATCACTACGCAATGGTTCAAAAATGAAGGCGACGCTATTATCCTTGTTGGTTCTGTAGTCCCGCCGTTGCGGGATGACCCCGGCCGGCGAAAACCTAGCCAATCCAATGCGACCGGGATCAACGATCGAGGGTACAGCCTCGGTGGTTCACAATATCTGAAGGTGTGTCACGGCCTGAAAATCGGTCCTCCGCCGCAGGTTGATCTTCCTCACGAAATTAAAATCCAAAGCGCCGTTCGCGATTTGATCCGCGAAGGTTTGGTGAAGAGCGCGCACGATTGCTCCGAAGGCGGACTTGCCGTTGCGCTAGCTGAATGTTGCTTTAATCCTGAGGAACTTTTCGGGGCGAAGATCGCTCTAAATGCAGGCGACACGTCTGCCACTGCAGTTTTGTTTAATGAATCGCAGTCGCGGATTGTGATTTCGGTCGCGCCTGAAAATCTCGACAACACCATGTCGGTGTTGCGTAAGCGCGACGTTCCATTTCAACACCTCGGCAAAGTCGGCGACAACGAATTACGCATTCAGGTCAATGACGAAAGCTTCGCGTGGGCGATTGCTGACCTTTACGACAATTGGTGGAATTCGATCCGTCGGCTCGTTGAAAGCGACTCATCCGCCGAGCGCATTCCAAGTTTGTGAAGCGCGATCGAAATGTCCTTTTCCAGGGAGCAATCCCGGAAAATTACGACCGCTATCTCGGCCCCGTAATATTCGAACCGTGGGCAAAAGAGTTGGTTTCGCGGCTGACACGCAAGGAATACGAACGGATTCTTGAAATTGCCTGTGGCACGGGAATCGTCACGCGTCGATTGCGCGACGCCTTGCCTGCCACAACCGAAATTATCGCGACTGATTTGAACCCGGACATGTTCGAATTCGCGAAGCAGAAATTTAGCAACGGCGAGAATGTGGCCTGGCAACAGGCAGACGCATCCGCTCTTCCGTTTCCCAATTGCTCGTTCGACGCTGTCGTTTGCCAGTTCGGTGTGATGTTCGTTCCAGATAAAGCAGCTGCCATGCGCGAATCTTATCGCGTCCTTCGCAGGGGCGGCGTTTTTCTGTTCAACGTCTGGGATGAGTTCGCGGTGAATCCGTTTGGCCAAATTGCGCACGCAACGATCGCTTCCTTTTTCGATCACGATCCGCCTAGATTCTATGAGATCCCTTTTGGTTTTTATGATTCCACAGTGATCCGAAAGCTACTGGAGGACGCCGGCTTTGAAAAAATTGAATCGTTCTCTGAAACGAAGTCTTGCCGGAGCGACTCAGCGAGAGAATTCGCGACTGGATTGGTGCGCGGCAATCCGGTCGGCGCCGAGGCAACGGAGCGTGGCGTGGATCCTGAGGAGCTGATCGAAGCGGTTGCAAAACGAATCGCGGAACGTTTCGGGAATGCCCCGGTCGAGAGCACAATGCGCGCGATCGTCTGGCAGGCGATGAAGTTTTAATCCCGCGATTGAATATGAAACAATTTGGTGGATTATTTGGTGTGATCTCCCCCACGGGCAAAACTGATCCAGACCACGCGCCTGACTCTGCCGTGCTGCCGCAGCACGAGTGCGGGCTTTTCGGCGTGTTCGGCCACCCGAACGCAGCGGTGCTGACATATTACGGTTTGTTCGCCTTGCAACATCGTGGGCAGGAGAGCGCTGGGATCGTTACGAGCAACGGTCCGGGCACGAATTTTTTAATGCACAAGGACATGGGTCTGGTCTCACAGGTGTTTGGTCAGGAAGAGCTGGCGAAATTGAAGGGCACCCGTGCGATCGGCCATACGCGTTACTCCACGACGGGCACCAGCACGATCAAGAACGCGCAACCGTTCGTGGTCGATTGTGTGCG
>JBGPNR010000174.1:0-4873 GCA_041487635.1 Candidatus Udaeobacter sp.
ATTGCCTTTTCCGAAACTCTTAGCGCCTTTGCGTTGAATAATCTCGAAAAAGAGTGTCGGGCGATCTTCCACCGGCTTGGAGAAAATCTGAAGCAGATAACCTTCGTCATCGCGATCGACCAAGATGCCGAGGCGCTTCAATGCATTCAGTTCTTCGTCGATGTGCCCTACGCGATCGAGCAACGTGTCGTAGTACGACGAAGGAACTCTCAGGAACTCAAGCCCGCGCTGTTGTAGGTCAGTCACGGTTTCGATGATGTTGTTCGTGTCCATCGCAATGTGCTGCACACCTTCGCCATCGTAAAACTCCAGATATTCTTCCACCTGCGATTTCTTTTTGCCTTCAGCTGGCTCGTTGATCGGGAATTTGACGAAGCCGTTTCCATTGCTCATTACCTTGCTCATCAACGCGGAGTATTCGGTGGAAATATCTTTGTCATCGAACGTGAGGATGTTGCGAAATCCCATCACGTCTTCGTAAAACTTCACCCACGGGTTCATCTGGTTCCAACCGACGTTGCCGACGCAATGATCGACATGCTGCAATCCCGTCTCCGACGCGCGGAACGACGGATCCCACTTCACAAAACCTGGCATGAACGGCCCGGTGTAATCATCGCGCTCGACAAACACATGCACCACTTCGCCGAATGTATGGATGCCGCTAAGGACGATTTTGCCATGCTCGTCCTTTAGTGTTTTCGGTTCCATATGACTTTTGCCGCCGCGCTTGGTGGTTTCTTTCCAGGCAGAAGTTGCGTCTTTCACTTTTAACGCGATCACTTTCACGCCGTCGCCATGTTTATGAACATGATCGGCGATAGGATGACTCGCCCGAAGCGGCGTCGTCAGAACAAACGTGATCTTGTTCTGCCGGACCACATAACTGGCGCGATCCCGCACGCCCGTTTCCGGTCCACTATAGGCCAGCGGCTGAAAACCGAGCGCGCTCTGATAAAAGTGGGCCGCTTGTTTGGCGTTACCGACGTAAAATTCGATGTGATCTGTGCCCTCCAGCGGCAAAAAATCTTCAGCTACCGCAGGGGAATTTTTCTTTTTTGGAGCAGCAATTGTCGTTGGCATAATGACCTCCTAGATCTCTCGCGCGCAGAACGCGCTCCTAAAATATAAGATCGACAATTGGCTATCGCAAGGCTACAGCGCGCAGAGACGGGCCTCACAGCCGACGCAACGTGAGCGCGCGTGATGCTTCAGCAAACAGGGTCCACGCAAACCACGCCTGTTGCTCCGCTATAAGCGCGATGCATACTTGAGCTGCACGGGAAATCGATGCGAAAAAACTCTCTTCCCCATCATCTGGCTGCACTCTGGTTTGCTGATATCGCCGGCTATAGCGCGCGTGTCGCGGAGGATGAGCGTGGCGCGCTGCAGCTGGTCGAAATCTTGCAATCGCTCTCGCGCAGTACTGTCCAGCGCCATGAAGGTCGAGTGGTTAAATTCCTCGGTGATGCGGTTCTGGCCGAATTTCAAAGCACAGAAATGGCTGTGCGCGCAGCAGCTGTGCTGAGCAAAGAGTACACTGAACAGTCAGCGAAGAGCGGTCGCGCGCACGATCTGCGCATCGGTGTTCATCTTGGCGATGTTGCCGTAGACGCAGATGGCGATCTCTACGGCGACGGCGTCAATGCAGCCGCGCGAATCGAAGCAGCAGTCGAGCCCGGCCAAGTGGTCGTCAGCGAGGACGTCTGGCGTCAAATCCGCGGGCGACAGGGATTCTGTTTCGAACGTTTGGGTAATCGGAATCTGAAGGGCGTAGGTTTAATGGATCTCTACGTCGTCACTCTGGACGAAAGTCCGGTGGCGACGTCGGTCTCGAACGCGGAAGAGAGGAGTCAGCGTAGCGAGCAAAGGAAAGAAAGGATTCGCTCGATCGCTGTTTTGCCGTTTGCCGATCTCAGCGCGGAACGCGACCAGGAACATTTCAGTGACGGTGTTGCTGAGGAAATACTCAACGCCCTCAGTAAGGTCGGCGGTCTGCACGTTCCGGCTAGGACATCCTGTTTCGCATTTCGCGGAGCGAGTCTGGACGCCCGTGAAATTGGGAAGCGCCTTGGGGTCGAGACGCTTCTCGATGGTAGCATCCGAAAGGCTGGAAAACGTGTCAGGATCAGTGTGCAACTCATTGACGTGAGTAACGGGTACCAGCTTTGGTCGGAGCGCTTTGACCGCGAGATTGAAGATATCTTTGCGATTCAGGACGAGATCGCCAGAAGCGTTCTGGAGTCGTTAGGTCTGGCGCTGACCGAACGGGAAGAATTTCGCTTTCTAAAGCCCTCCACGACAAACATCGAGGCATACGAATTTTATCTTCGCGGACGCAAGCTTTATCACAAATGGACGCGTCAAAGCGTGAAGTTCGCACGACAGATGTTCGAGCGCGCCGTGAAGGTCGATCCCGATTTCGCTGCGGCCTGGGCTGGTTTGGCTAACGCTTATGTCGATTTGTTTCGGTGGAGTCGAAAGCCGCGGGATCTGGAAAAGGCGAAGCGCGCAAGTGAGAATGCTTTGAAACTTAATCCAAACTCAGCGGAAGCTCATGTTTCCGCCGGTCAAGCTCTCGCGATTCAGCGACGGTTCCCCGAGGCGGCAAATGCTTTTGAACGAGCGATCAAGGAAGACCCTACTGTTTACGAGGCATATTACCTCTATGGTCGGGCGCTGTTTGAGAGCGGAGACGTTGAGAAGGCCGTGGAGCTGTTTGAGAAGGCGCAACAGGTCCGGCCCGACGATTACGAATCGCACACTCTGCGGGCGCAGGCACTAACCGAACTTGGACGTGAAGATGAAGCCCGCCACGCTAACCAAGTCGCAGTCGAATGCATCGAAAAACATCTTGAGCTAAACCCTGATGAAGCGCGTGCCTACAGTTTGGGCGCAAGTCTTCTAATCAGGCTCGGCCAAAACGAACGTTCGAAGCAATGGACTCAACAGGCGATGACGTTGGCGCCGGCCGATCCGCTCGTTCTTTACAACGCAGCGTGTAATTGGGCATTGCTTGGCGAAACTGATCATGCGCTCGATGGACTCGAACGCGCAATTGAAGCAGGTGTTGCGGTAGGAGATTGGATTAAGCACGACCCCGATTTCGCGAGTCTGCGCGGGCATCCGCGTTTCCAAGCAATTGTCAAGCGGATCGCACCATCATAATCAGCGTGGGTCGTTCACGTCGGCACGGCGAATGAAATGATCGTGTCTTTTTCGCGATAGTTGGACCAAAACAGTTCGCCATCGAAAGTAAGCGAGCGACATGCGAACGGGACAACGGCGATATCTTTGACTTGTGGCGCTTCCTCCTGCGGATCGAGTCGCGCGATTCGCCAGTCCTCGTTTGGCTTCTCCTCGCCACGAAGGACGTAGATCGATCCATCGACGAATGTGTGGCCGCAGATCTCCGCGCCGATGTCGATCTTGCAAATAACATTGCCCTTTTCGTCATACTTAAGAATGCGCTTCTCATACCATTGGCTCAGATACAGGTTCGCGCCGTCGTAACTGAGGTACGAGCCCGTGAAATTAGGACAGGCAAACAGTCTTGAAAATGCGCCGTCGCTGTATCGATAAACGTAGCGATCGTCATTCAATCCTTTGCCGATGGTGAAATGCATCGCGCCATTCGTCGCCACCGCGGCCCAAACAATTCCCGGCGGATCGATTTCATCGACCACTTTCCATTTTTCAACGTCGATCTTATGAAGAGTACCGAGGTCGCGCGAGCTCATCCAGAGATGATTGCCGTCCCACGCCAGCGCTTGCGGTGTTATCGCCGGCGAAGTCAGCTGCCGTTGCTTTGTAATCGTTGGAAGTTTCAAGTCTCGCAACGATACCACCATTTCGGTAAACCACACCGGACTTGAAATCCGCACGACTTTTCCTGCTCACACTCGCTGCGATGATTGCGTTTGCGAGCAACTCTCTGCTTTGCCGAGCCGCACTGAAACAAACTCACATCGATGCCGCTACGTTCACCTTCGTTCGTATTTTCTCCGGCGCCGTCGCGCTCTGCCTTTTCATGAACGTTCGAAGAAGGATAACAGTTGATAGAACGGCTACGCCTTTAGCTGCTGGCTCAAAGACCAGAGTCGGATTTCCCTCACCTTCATCCTCTCCCAAAGGGAGAGACGATTGCTTCTCCCCGAGCGAGACGGTTAGGGTGAGGGTCCTTGACTGGAGAGACGCTGGCAACTGGCCGTCCGCCTTCGCGCTTTTTGCCTACGCGGCTGCGTTTTCATTTGCATACGTCAATCTTTCGGCCGGAACTGGCGCTTTGCTTTTGTTTGGCGCGGTCCAGGCCACGATGATTCTGTGGGGGCTGCACAAAGGTGAGCGGCTGGATGCAATCCAAATCACCGGCTTGGTGGTCGCCGTGACAGGACTTGTCATTCTTGTGTTTCCCGGACTTTCCGCGCCACCGTTGATTGGTTCGATCCTGATGCTGGGTGCCGGAGTGGCCTGGGGCGTTTATTCGCTGCGCGGTAAAGGAGTACAAAATCCGGCGAGCGTCACCGCCGGAAATTTTCTCCGCGCTGTTCCATTCTCAGTTGTTGTCTGGATTTTTTTCCTTTCGTGGGCCCATGTCGATCTTGCTGGAGTCGGCTACGCCACACTCTCCGGGGCAATTGCGTCCGGTCTCGGCTACGTAATTTGGTACAGCGCATTACCGGGCCTGAAAGCTGCCAGCGCCGCAACCGTCCAACTCAGCGTCCCGGTTCTGGCCGCGACTGGTGGAATATTGTTGCTCGGTGAATCGATCACGTTGCGTTACGTGCTCGCCTCCGTCGCTGTGTTAGGCGGAATCGCGCTCGTCGTAGTAACTCTGCATTCCCAGGATCAAAGTGCTTCCGGCAGCGAAGAA
>JBGPNR010000175.1:0-4806 GCA_041487635.1 Candidatus Udaeobacter sp.
GCGGTGTCAATCTCGACCATTTCGCCGGTCTCGGCGTCTTCGATCGCGACGATGCCTAGATCCGGCAGTTCTCGCTCGCGTGGATCCTCGATTGGCATCGCCACGAGATCGTGGCGCCGATTTGTTTGCCGCAAGGCGAGACGAAAATTCGCGATGTCATCGACGCTTTGGTTCGGCGTTTGAAAATCCGAGAGCAGAAAAACGATTCCGCGCCGTTCGCTCACGTCGTTCGCGAAGTCGAGAGCGTGCACTAAATCCGTGCCGCGTCCGACTGGTTCAAAGCTGAGGACGTCGCGCACGATGCGGAGCACATGCCGTCGGCCTTTGCGCGGCGGCACGAAAAGCTCGACTCGATCCGTGAAGAGAAGGAGGCCGACTTTGTCGCTGTTTTTTACTGCAGAAAAGGCGAGGACGCTCGCGATCTCCGCCGCCAACTCGCGTTTGCTCTGCATGCCCGAGCCGAAGTCGCCGGACGCACTCACGTCCACCATGAGCAGGAGCGTGAGCTCGCGTTCTTCAACGAACTTTTTCACGAACGGGCGACCAGCCCGCGCCGTCACGTTCCAATCGATCGCGCGCACTTCGTCGCCGGGCACGTATTCGCGCACAGCATCGAAGTTCATCCCGCGGCCTTTGAAGACACTGTGGTATTGACCGGCGAGCGTGTCAGCGACGAGTCGCTTGGTGCGAATCTCAATCTGGCGAACCTTCTTGAGAATTTCGTGTGTCTGATCGGAGTCCATGGGCAAGACGAGTTGACCTAACGAGAACTAACGACTGGTTAGGGCACCGGCAGGCCTTCGAGAATGCCGGCCACGATATTTTCCGAAGTGATATCCTCAGCTTCGGCTTCGTAGGTCACCGCGATGCGATGACGCAGAACGTCGTAAGCGAGATCCTTCACATCCTGCGGCGTGACGTAGCCACGACCTTGCAGGAAGGCATGCGCGCGGGCCGCGAGCGTAAGACTGATCGTTCCACGCGGTGAAGCACCGTATTGCACCCAGCCATTAAGATCGATCCCGTAAGGCTTCGGGTCACGCGTCGCGAGGACGATGTCCACGATGTAGTTTTTCACTTTGTCATCGACGTAGATGCCGCTGACGACGCGGCGCGCGTTGATGATGTCCTGCGCGCTCACGACCGGCTGCACGCCTAACGAGGGTTCAGTCACAGCCATGGCGTCAAGAATGGCGCGCTCTTCCGTGCGATTCGGGTAACCGACGATCACCTTCATCATGAAGCGATCGACCTGTGCTTCCGGCAGCGGATAAGTGCCTTCTTGCTCGAGCGGGTTTTGCGTGGCTAGGACAAGAAACGGATCCGGCAGACGATACGTTTCATCGCCGAGGGTGACCTGACGTTCCTGCATCGCTTCGAGCAATGCGCTTTGCACCTTGGCGGGCGCGCGATTGATCTCGTCCGCAAGGATCAGGTTCGAAAAAACCGGACCGTGCTTCGTGCTGAAAGAGCCGTCGCGCGGATTGTAGATCATGGTACCGACGATGTCCGCCGGCAGCATGTCGGGAGTAAATTGCAGGCGTTGAAAATGGAGGCCGATCGCGGAGGCGAGCGTCTTGAGTGCGAGCGTTTTCGCGAGGCCAGGCACGCCTTCGAGAAGGATGTGGCCGTTACTGATCAAGCCGACCATGAGCCGATCGATGAGCTCCTCCTGACCGACAATAACTCGAGCCATCTGCTGACGAAGCGGCTCCACCCACGCGGACGTGCTGCGGACACTGTCGTTGATCGCTTGAATGCTAACATTCGGATTGCCGACTGCGGGTTGCGTCCACTGCTCATTAGGCAAACGCCGCGATTGAAGGGGTGCCGGAGTATATTTCGCTGCGTCGAAGTCGGAGTCGGCGCGACACGGCTGGATAGTGGCAGCTTGTCCTGCTGCCAAAGGGTTCTTGATATTTTGCTTCATTAGTTTGTTTCGGGTTTGTTGCGCGCAGACACCCATCGATTCCTTTGCTTTTCGAAACAGATTAGAAGCCGCGAACCTGACGCCGCCCTTTCCCGAGCATTACAAGTAGGAAAGGTTTCGAAGAAACTACAGTTCGAGAGTGGCATGTTGAACCCTTTCGTTCCGGCGAAAAGGAGACCCGAAGAATAAGGCGACGCGGGAGGCTACGCTGCGACAGGTGAGCAGGATTCCCGCGGCACCGGGAGCCTAGCATCCGGTCACTTTTGTGATTTCCGGTTGAAATTCAGCCGAAACGGCGTGCGCAAAATGCAAGTTGTGCTGCGAAGAGTCGCTTGCTCTGCCAATTAAGCTACCGGCGCGAAGAGATTTTCGCTTGCTGATTTTAGCAGAATTCGGGTCAGCAGAAAAATCGCTCAAGCTTGGGTGTGACGAGCGTAATGTTTCTCGACGCCTTTCGGCAGCAGCCGTTTTCGGCCGCGTTGCCGGCGTCGTGCGAGGATCGCGCGGCCGCCCTTCGTCCGCATCCGCGCACGAAAGCCGTGCTGCCGTTTCCGTGTTCGCTTGGATGGCTGGTAAGTGCGTTTCATAAAACCGAGAAGGAGCCCGGCACGATTTAGGAACGGTTACAGTAGGGGCGGGTGTGCCATTGTCAACGCTGCCAAGGCTCCAGCACGGCAGCCGCGAATTCGTGTTTATTCCTGTCCATTCGTGGTTGCATGCCGCTAGTGATTTACAAGATTGCCAGGACAACCGATTTTTGGAATAACCGAGGGCGATGAGTGAGCAAGAAAACGTCGTGATCGAGCCGGCAACCGAGGCCGACTTGGATGAGTTGTCGGCAATGCTGGTCGAATTGTTCGCCCAGGAAAGCGATTTTAGGCCGGACAAGAACAAACAGATTCGCGGCTTGCGGCTCATTTTCGAACAACCCAGCCGCGGTCGCGTTTTCGTCCTCCGACGCAATGGCGCCATCGTGGGCATGATCAATTTGCTGTTCACGATCAGTACGGCCGAAGGCGGCTTTGTCATGCTGCTCGAGGATCTGGTCGTCCATAAAAAATACCAGGCGAAAGGCTACGGATCGAAGCTGCTAAACCACGCCATCGATTTTGCGAAGAAGAAGAATTTTCTTCGCATCACGCTGTTGACTGACCGGCCTGAAAATGTTGCGCAGGAATTTTTTCGACGTCATGGCTTCGTTGAATCTTCGATGATTCCGATGCGCCTGTGGATCACGCCGCAGACCGACCAGACGGAGCAAAATACGTGACGAGATGTAGTGGCAGCCGTGCCGGCTGCAACCTTACACAACGCAGGCAACACGCCTGCCTCTACAGATCTTTCTGACCGATCCAGGCATTTAATTGAGAAGTGAGCCGTTTTTTGAATTCTGCGCGAAACTGAATTTCATCGACGGCTTTCGCCACTTCCGGGGCGCTTTCCGGAGGCAAATTATTTTTTGCGTATGTTTTTAACTCACCGACACGCGAGTCATCAGAGAAAAACGTGAACAGGGCGGGCGCGTAGCGGTTTGAACCTGCTGCATCGGTTTTGGCGAGCAGCGCTTTCATGTTTGCTGTGGCAAATTCCCAGGCAATGTCCGGATGATCGCCATCTCGTCCGACTCTTGGAACAAGGAACGTCGCACGGCTTGTCGGCAGCTCGTCGGTGAGCGCAATAGCAAGCGTCTTTTTCACCAGCTTTGGATCAGTCGCGCAAGCAAGTGCGTTGTAATAATTTTGTTTTCCCTCAATGCTCGTCGTTTTCAGGCCAAGCTCGTGCAGCTTCGTCCAAGTTTTTTCATCGGCGTAGCGGCCGACGATCGCAAAAATCGCGGGCCGCAGATCGGGCGCAAGCGACGCTGGGTTTGCCAGATATTTTTCGAAACGTTCGCGACAACCCGCGACAATTTCCGGATCATTTAGATCTCCAAGCGCCTCGATCAAGCTGGCGCGCAGATTCCCAGTCGTGGGCGGCTCGCCTTGTTTCGGGTCCCAGCTCAGTGTCTCAAATGTTGGACGTAAAAGCGATCGAGCGTAGCGCTGAGACTTTTCGCGTTCAGGATTCCCGACGAGCAGACCATTGATGAAATCCAGCACATTGATGATCTGTTCGCGTTCGGCGATCTCAATGGAAGGGGGCAATTTCTCAACCAATTCAAAATAGAGCGAGATGGGTGCGCGATCGGCCTGCGCAAGGGCCCACGCATCGCTGAGAAGATTAACGCGATCTTCAATACTCAGCTGCGGCAGAGCTTCTAGTAATAAGCTCCAAGATGGCTCATCATATTCGACGCGATAATTTCCAGCGCCCTTTACATTCAACTTGAGCGCGAGATCTGCAGGAATGTTCTGCAGAATGTCCGTCTTGCCGGTCATCAATAAAGCCGCAGGCGCTTGCCCGATGACGGAATACGTTAGCGGGATTTTCCACTGCTGCGGCGGCGCATTTTTGAAATTCACAGTGAACCGCTCCTGTGTGAGCCGAACCTTTTCGTCTGCTTCTCGCCTAACTTTCACGACCGGAAACCCGGGCTGCTCCGTCCAGCCAGCCGCGATCTCGCCGACTGGTTTCTTCGATGCTTCCGAGAGCGCGTTCCACAAATCCGCGGTGGTCGCGTTCGAATATTGATGCGCGGCGATGTACCGGCGAATTCCATCGCGAAAAACATCTTCACCAAGAAAACTCTCCAACATTCGCAGAAACGATTGGCCTTTTTTGTAGGTGATATCATCGAAAGCGCTGTTGGCTTCTGCTTCCGTCGCGATGGGCTGTTGAATCGGGTGCGTCGTCGATCTCGCGTCGCCTTCCATCGCCTGCTCTTTGGTAATACCGACGCGCCGGGTGGGATCGCGCGGCAAATTGCGCCGCAGCCA
>JBGPNR010000176.1:0-4798 GCA_041487635.1 Candidatus Udaeobacter sp.
ATCAGCGGTTGTTTGCTGGCTTAGTGCCGTCGCTGCTGTGACGCTGGCGCGCGTCACCGCTACCGCATCGGAGTTCCGTTTCGATCGCGACACGTTCGCATTCGCTAATCAAACCGTGTTCGAATATCACGAGGGACATTCTTCTTTACGCAGAGGGTCGGCCGTGAAAAAAGACGCATACAATCGCCATTGTTTCGTCCTATGCCGCACCGCCATGCAATTTAAGAAGTTTGCTCGCTTCGATCCGAAGAGTGCTCCCTTAGATGATACGACATTGGCTGCCCGCATTCGCGCTGTCACACACCAGTCGGCTTGGGCAGAGCCATTGCCAGAAGATCAACGAACCGTATTTCCGGGATACAAGGATCTGCGGGAGATGACCAAGGCACGTCGCGAAGTTTTCCAAAAAAACATTGGCCATGGCTGGCCAAGTTACTTCCGACTCAGCAATGCTCGCATGATGTTTGAGCAAAGCGCCAGGTACCAAGAGGAGACGCACGCTCGTCTGAATGCAGCTTTGGCGCGCGGGCAATTGTTTGTTGGTTTCCTTACTACTTACCCCCGTCTTAGCATCAATCACTCGGTTTTGGTTTATAAGCAAAAATCGTTTTCGCCGAATCCGGGAATCGAACGCTATCTCGTTTACGACCCCAATCATCCAGAATCGCCGCGAGAGCTGGTCTGGTCTCCGAAAACGCGCGCTTTTTCGTATCAAAAGGACTGGGATTTTGTCGGAGGCTTCGTGCGCGTATACCAAGTTTACGGCAAGTGGCTCCAGTAGTTTGTCATTCCGAGCGAAGTCGAGGAATCTCTTAATTGTTTTCTTCGGTATGCTGACCAAAAATAGCAGTAATAGCCTAGTCGACTCTATTCGACATGACACGAGACCGCACCAATGCCAGATCAACCGTCACCACCCAAACCGGCTCCGCCAACACCCGTGCCGGCTCCCGAACCGTTGCCGCCCAATCCTCTGCCCATTCCGCCGGTGGGAAGGTGAACTGTAGCCGTCGCCCTGTGGGCGACGCGGCGTGTTCGCGTTACAGGCATCAGCGCCTCGCTTCCCACAGGGAAGCGGCTACAACTCTCTCGCCCGTGGAAATAAAAATCGTAGGGCCGGTTCGACGCGCGCTGCCCACGCGGCTTCGCTGTGGTTGGCGCCTTTGACTTCGAGATAACTAAGATCGACATCGGGCTGCCAGCCTTTGTCGATCAAGTAATCGCACAAGTAGCGGGTCAGTTCCCAACCAGGCTCGTCCGTGCCAGTGTCGAGCCAGATTTTCAGTGGCGGCTTTTTGCCAAGGATGCCCACCAGCCGGAAAATCGCGTAATCGTCCCACCAAATCGATGGCGACATCACAATTAACCGGGTGAATACCTCTGAATAAAAAATTCCCATCGCCAGTGTGGCCAAACCGCCGAGCGATGATCCACCGAGCCCGGTAAATTCTGCATCCGGCTTCGTTCGATACTTTGTGTCGATAAACGGCTTCAATTCTTGGATCAAAAATTGCCCGTAAATGTGAGCCAGGCCGCGGCTGCGCTTTCTGGGGTGGTCTTTCGGTTCGATCACACCGGGCGTCGGCGCGTATTCATGGACTCGTTCTTCGCCGATGTTTGCCACCGCCACGATGATCAGCGGCTCGATCAGTTTTCGATGGATCAATCGCTGCGACGTTTCATCAACTCCCCATTCGACTCCGGCAAACGAAGTGGCAGCGTCGAAAACGTTCTGCCCGTCGTGCAAATATAAAACCGGGTAACGTCTCGACGAGAAACGCCGATAACCAGGCGGTAAATAGACGAGCACATCGCGCCGGTTTCCCAGGACCTTGGAGTGAAAAGCGCGATGCCGCTTGATATTGCCAGTGAGCGTGTGTTTCGGCATCGAAGACGAGACGCTTCGCGAAGATGTCGGCTTTGTCCACCATTGGTCGTATCCGTGTTGGCGACGAATGAAACCCTCACCTTAATCCTCTCCCTTTGCCGAAGGGAGAGGCGATTAAGCAAGTAGCGCCGCGCGAATCTTCAGCACGACAGGGCCACACGTTCCGCCTCTCCCCGTCTCGGGGAGAGGATTGAGGTGAGGGGCTATGCCTGGCGATTTATGAAAGAGATTTCTCGACTTTGCTTTCGGCTTCGCTCGAAATGACAGCGAGAGCATGAACGAACGCTATATAAAATGGTACGCGCCATATTTAAGCCGCGAGTTTGAAATGCTGGTTTCCGGAAACGGCGGCGGGCTGCCTCTGATTCTTTTCCCAACTTCGGGGGCCCGTTATTACGAAAACAAGGATTTCGGGCTGGTCGGCGCAGTGGCATGGTACATCGACAACGGCAAAGTCACCGTGTATTGCCCGGACGCAATCGATCAGCAAAGCTTTTATGATAAATCGATTCACCCTGCCGATAGGATGCGCACCCACAACGCGTTTGAAAACGTCATTGTTCGCGACGTGTTCGACCTCGCGCTGCGCGAATGCGGTCGCCACCGCGTCGCGGTTTGCGGCGCGAGCCTCGGCGCTTACCACGCCGCAAACATCGCGTTCCGTCATCCGGACGCGGTCAGTCATCTCATCAGCTTGAGCGGCTCATTCGATATCAGCTCATTTTTCGACGGCTATCACGACGACAACATTTACTTCAACAGCCCGTATGAATATCTGCCGAACATGCCCGACCCATGGAAATACAACCACATGGGCATCATCATCGGCACCGGCGAATGGGACGTTACGCGCGATGAATCGTATCGCTTGTCTCAAGTTTTGAATTCAAAAGGGATCAAGCATTGGCTGGATGACGGAAAATGGCGCGCGCACGACTGGAACTACTGGCAAGACATGCTGCCATATTATTTGTCACTGGTAGCTTGACTCTCGCCGTTTCCGCGCAAGCTGCCGCGCTCGCGTGATGACCTAGCTGGAAGTTTCGGTGCGCTCGGGCGCTGGCTCTGCTGCCTGTCCAGTTTCTTGCTCCGCGCGTTCCTTCAGCGCTGCCTTGCGCGAGAGTTTTACCCGGCCTTTATCGTCGATGCCGATGCACTTGACCCAAATGATGTCGCCCACTTTGGCGACGTCTTCGGTCCGTTTCACGCGAAAATCTGCAAGCTCAGAAATGTGCACCAGGCCGTCTTTGCCCGGCAAAACTTCCACAAACGCGCCGAACTCTTTCGTTGAGACGACGCGCCCCTGATAGGTCTGGCCGATCTCAATTTCGCGCGCCATACCACTGATGATTTCTTTCGCGCGCGCCATGCTTTCACCGCTAGTCGCATAGATGTGCACCGAGCCGTCATCTTCAATGTTAATTTCAGCGCCGGTCTCCGCGACGATACCCTTGATGGTCTTCCCGCCGGGGCCGATGAGCGCGCCGATCTTCTCCGGATTAATTTTGAGCGTCTCAATTCGCGGCGCGTATTTCGAGAGCTCCGGCCGCGGCTGATCCAGTGTGCTCCGCATGATCTCAAGGATTTTCGTGCGCGCTTCCTTTGCACGCTGAATCGCTTCCGACATGATTTTGTGACTAATGCCGGGAAGCTTCAGGTCGAGCTGAAAACCCGTCACGCCTGCGTCAGTTCCACAAAGTTTGAAGTCCATGTCACCAAAGTGATCTTCCGAGCCGATAATGTCGGTGAGCAATTCGTAGCGTTTTATTTCCTGATTGTCGCTGCGCTCAGTCACGAGCCCGATCGAGATTCCCGCAACCGGCGTTTTTACCGGTACGCCAGCATCCATGAGCGCGAGTGTGCCCGCGCACACGCTCGCCATGGAGGTTGATCCGTTTGATTCCATGATCTCGCTTGAAATACGGATGGCATAACGAAAATCCTGTTCACTCGGCATAACCGGCTCGAGCGAGCGCTCAGCGAGCGCGCCGTGGCCAATCTCGCGCCGCCCAGGTCCACCCGTCCGCCCCGTTTCGCCTACGCTAAATGGCGGGAAATTGTAATGCAGAATGAACCGCTTCGATTGTTCGCCGCCGCCGTAAGCATCAATCATCTGCGCTTCCTCGATTGGTGCCAGCGTGGCGAGCGCGACCGCCTGGGTTTCGCCGCGCTGGAAAATCGCCGCACCGTGCGCACGCGGCAGGACACTCACTTCGCAACTGATCGGTCGTAAATCCCCGTAGCCGCGCCCATCAACGCGCTTCTGTTTTTCCAGAATGCTGACGCGAAACGCCTTCTTTTGGACGTAGTCGAATGCCTGCGAGATCGCGAAGGGATCAGCCTCCGGATGTTTCTCCATGATCGGCGTCTTTACTTCCTCGCGAAGGGCATCGACCGCTTTCGCGCGCGCCATCTTGCCCTCGGTGTAAAGCGCCTGTTCGATGCGGTCGCCCGCAACGCGGTAAGCGATATCGAGCAGTTCCTGATTGACCTGGAGCAGCTCGGCATCCCGTTTCGGTTTGCTCACCATCACGGCCAGCTCTTTTTGGATGCGAATCATCTCGCGCGAATGCCCGTGCGCGAACTCGAGCGCTTTTACGAATTCAGTCTCCGGCAGTTCCTTGGCCGAACCTTCAATCATGATCACATCGTTTTCTGTACCGACGTAAACAAGATCCAGATCGCTCTCAGCACGCTCGGTATGCGTTGGATTAGCGACGAACTGACCATTCACGCGGCCAACACGAACAGCTCCAATTGGACCGGCAAATGGAATATCCGAGACGCATAGCGCCGCGGATGCGCCGTTCATCGCGAGAATGTCGGGATCATTTTCCCCGTCGGCACTAAGCAGGATTGAGATGATCTGCGTGTCGTAAAAATATCCCTGCGGAAAGAGTGGCCGCAGAG
>JBGPNR010000177.1:0-4752 GCA_041487635.1 Candidatus Udaeobacter sp.
CATTTTCTTCTTCAATCTGGCCATTGTCTGGGTGCTGCTCTGGATCGAGTCGCGCCGTTACCGTTTTTACGACGCATTCCGCGCCCGTGTCCGGATGCTCGAAGCGCATTTTCTTGTCCCGATGGTGATGGAAAACCGTGAAATGCTTCAAGGCGAATGGAAAAAGCTCGTCTGCGAAGATTTGATCTTGCCCTGCTTCAAAATCAGCAAACTGGAAGCGGTGGGGCGGCGCCTGAAACGCAATTACGTTTTCATTTTCATTCTGATCCTCATGGCGTGGATAACGAAAGTATTTTTACACGCCAGCGCGCCGATTAACGATGTGGTCTCGTTTTATCATGCCCTTCGCATCGGCCACATCCCGTCCTGGCTGGTGGCGCTGGTTTTTGCCGGCACGTTTGTCAGTGTGATTGCCATCACGATTTACGTCAGCAAAAGATCTTCCGGGGAAATCTCCGAGTTCGGCACGCACCGCTCATTGTGGCGAATTTGAATTAGTTGATAGTTGATAGTTGAGAGATCGACCATGGCCAAATCGCCAGCGGATTCGATGTCTGCCGCTCGCAACTATCGACAATCGACTACAAGCTTCGCAAACCTTTGCGACATCGTCGCGAAATTGCGCGCCCCCGGCGGTTGCCCATGGGACCGGGAACAAACCCATGAATCGCTGCTGGCTGCTGTAATCGAAGAGGCTTACGAAGTGACGGAGGCTGCGCGCGCCAAGAATGACGCGCATTTCTGCGAGGAACTGGGCGATCTGCTCCTGCTGGTTGTGATGCACGCGGAGATCGCGAGTGAAGCTGGACGCTTCAACATCGACGAAATTATCCGCGACATCTCGAATAAACTAATCCGGCGACATCCCCATGTCTTTGGAACCAGCGACGCCCGCGATTCCGGCGCTGTGCTCAAGCAGTGGGAAGCGATTAAGCGCGAAGAGAAAAAGGCCGATTCGCATTATCTCGCCAGTTTGCCTAAAGCGCTGCCAGCGCTTATGCGCGCGCAAAAAGCCCAATCAAAAGCCGCGCGTGTGAATTTCGACTGGACTGAGGTGCGCGATGTGGTCGCGAAAGTGGAAGAAGAGCTGCGCGAGATGAAAGAGGCGATTGCGGCGCCCGATCGCGCGAGAATCAAGGACGAGATTGGCGACATGCTCTTTGCAGTCGTCAATCTGGCGCGGAAATGCAAAATCGACGCGGAAAGCGCGCTGCAGGGCGGAACGGACAAATTTGTGACTCGATTCAATCAACTGGAAGACGAAGTGAAAGCACGTGGGAAAGAACTGGGCGATGTCGGTCTTTCGGAAATGGATGAGATTTGGAACCGTATTAAGAATGACGAAGCCCGAATGCCGAATCAATGACGAAGCCCAAATGCCGAACGATCGCGCTGCTGTCCTCGCGCTATTTCGGTTTTGGTCATTTAGGCCTTCCTTCGCCATTCGTCATTTGTCATTCGTCATTTAGCGTTGATATTTCGCGTCCCAATGAATTTGCTGATCAATTTGGCTCTGGCGCTCTTCGTGCTCGTGTCGTTGCTCATGGTCCTGGTAATCCTGATGCAACGGCCAAAGAGTGAAGGGCTTGGCGCCGCATTTGGCGGCGCGGTTACGGACAATATTTTCGGCGCACAAACCACGAATGTGCTGGTGAAGTTCACCACTTGGCTGGCCGGCATTTTCTTTGCGCTCACGTTTGCGTTATCGGTGCTTTATGCCCACAGAAGCACGGCCGACAGCGCGTTCCGTCGCGAACTGATGAAGACGCAAGCCGCGCCGCAAAATTTGCCGGTGCCTGCAGCAGCAAAGCCCTCGCCCGTCTCATCCCCGGCGACTACACCTGTTCAGGCTTCGCCCGGCACTTCGGCTGCGCCTGATTCCGGCGCAGGCGTATTACCTGCCGGCACCATGACGCCAGCTACTTCCCCAACCTTCACTCCACGGCCAACAGCGAAACCGTAAGGCCGGGGCCTCCTCAGAAAAGCCCACTGAAAATGCAGAGCCGATCAAGGCTCGCATATTCACGTCATTAAGAAACCCGCGTCAGATTGGTTTCAGCCGAATAGTTTGCCGTTTGCGAAAACTCGAGGCTTCACTTCGATGGCAAAGTTTGGCCGCGCAAAAACAAAAAGGCGAAAACTCCGAGCGACATCGAAATCATGGTAAAATCATCGGCGCTCGTGATCCTGCAACCGGGACGCTGAGCATAAACTGGCGTGACCGCAGGCCGGGTCCCGTCACCGCGACGGCCGCCGATTCAAACAGCCGCCATATTTTGGCGTGAAATCACCGGAGAGAAATGTTACAGCAGTGTGACTAACCAACATCAAGGTTGACAATGAGCTACCAATTACGGAATGGCGAAACGCTCGGCGACAATCTTAGCCGGATTTGCCGTAAACAAATCGAGGCCGCCATTTGTGTTGCCAAAGACGAAGTCAAAACCGACGACACGCCGGTGCACGAAATGCGAAAGCATTTGAAGAAAGCCCGCGCGGCGCTGCGACTGGTGCGGCAGGAGATCGGACGCGGTCTCTTTCGGGAACAAAACCGTTGTCTGCGCGACGTCGGGCGGCTTACTTCGGACATCCGCGATGCCGAAGTGCGTTTGCAGACAGTCAGGCAGCTTCAAGAAGTCACGCAACGCAGTGGCCGAGGCGCCTACGAAAAACTCGAGGCGATGCTCACGCTGGAACTGGAAAATTTCATGGCCGCATTCGCGGAGTGGCAAACACAGGCGGTTCCAATGTTGGAGCAGGCGGCCTCGGCCCTTAATCACTGGACGCTAGACCAATTCAACTGCAAGCAGCTCAGTGGTGCGGTGCAGGCAAGCTACAGGCAGGCCAGGCAAGCGCTGGCGGAAGCAACAGCCAATCCGAGCACCGAAAATTTTCATGCGTTTAGAACCAGGGCGAAAACACTTTGGTACCAATTACGTATTCTCCGGCCGGTTAATCCAGTCGTCTTAAAAAGCCTGGCCGACGACCTGCGTTCGCTAGCCGATCTGCTGGGTCGTGCGCACGATTTGAGTTTTCTTGGCGCAAGATTGCGGAACGAACATGGTAAATCGCAATGGCAGCGCGAAGGTCACAAGTTGCTTGCCATTATTGAAGTCAGCCAGAGCGATCTGCAGCGTGGCGCGGCGGAGCTGGCTCAACACTTTTTCGCCGAGCGCCCGCGCGATTTCGGCTCTCGGGTTACGAGCTGGCTCCAGGAGTGGGAAAGCAAATCAGCACACTCGCTGGCGGAAGAGCTCGTCACTTAGATTTTCGCGCGAACTTTGGCGGGAAAAGCCAGAGAACTCTTCCTTCTTGAGACTCAGGATCGACATCGAGCAAGGCGACGCCTGCTTTGGAAAGCTTAAGCGAAGCGCCAGTCAATCCTGAAATGACGTTCGTAAAGTCCGGTTCGTGACCGACCAGCATCAAAGCTTTTGAGCGATGTCGCTTGAGTATGGTCCGCAACTCGCTCATTCCAAAGCCGGGCGCGAGCAATTCGTCCTTCCGCAATTTCGGTTTCAAATAATCGGCTGCGATCTCAGCAGTTTGGGCTGCACGTGGTAATGGGCTGGTGACGATCAAATCCTGTCGCACCTTGAGGCGTGCGAGAAATTTCGCCACGTCGCGCACTTCTTTTTTACCAAAATCGGTCAACGGGCGCTCATCATCCGATTTCTTCCAATCCGGCCAATCGGCCTCGCCATGGCGAAGGAAATAAAGTTGCATGTGAAGAATGGTTACAAAGTTAAATGAGTTACAAAGTTAAAATGGGAGAGAGATGAGGCTGCTACAATGTAACGTTGTAACCTTTTTAACATTTAACCACCCTACATTATCCGCCACTTCGCTTGGCGCGTTCGCGGATCGGTTTGCCAAAGGCGAACGCCACCGAGGAAAGCGTTTCGGTTGTGCCCCAACTCAATTCCGTTCGGCAACTGGTCGAACTTCTTCGCACTCCCGCCGCCAAGAACGACGTAATCGGCAATAAGCGACTTCTTTAACAACAACACCGCGCGAAGGACTTCGCGTCTCCATTCTTTTTCACCAAGCTGTTTCATTCCCGACTTGCCAAGGTAATCCTCGATGATATCGCCATTGCCGTAAGGGAGATCGCCGAGCTCCAATGGGAGGATATTCGTCTCCCAAATCAAGGTTGATCCCAGCCCGGTGCCGAGCCCAAGGAATAACATGCGCCCGCCGTGGAAACCGCCGAGAGCCTGCATGGCTGCATCGTTAATGATCCGGATGGGTTTGCCCAGGGACTTCTCAAAATTAAAGCGCGTCCATCCGGGACCCAGATGTTTGGGTTCGCTCATGATGCGACCATTGCGGACCGGCGCTGGAAATCCCATCGAGACGGCGTCGAAGCTCCAATCCTGTAGCAGCGGTTTCATCTGAGCCACCATTTCGCGCGGCGTCAGGTCCGGACCGGATTTGAATTTTTGTTTTTCCCGGCGGGAAATCATCAACTTCACATTCGAGCCGCCCACGTCGATGGCGAGAATTCTTTTCTTCACGGCTTCTCCGACGTTGGCGCTGCCGCGGCCGACTCCTGGGGCACGACGCTGATCGGAATTAATTTGTCCGCGCGCGGTTTTTTCTTCGATCCGGTGAGCTTTTTTGTTCGCTCGCGCGACACTTCGCGGAATTGCCACTGCGCCTGCCGATGCGGTTCCGCACCTTCCGGTTTCAAACGCCGGTAGGTGCCGTCCGGCTGTAACTCGCGCGCCTTCACGCGATCGTGCAGAAACG
>JBGPNR010000178.1:0-4750 GCA_041487635.1 Candidatus Udaeobacter sp.
GACGTTTCGATGCGCAGTCTGTAGTCTGCGGCAGCGGACTCGCTTGGCGAAACCACCGGTTCACTCTGCCGGATCGGCGCCGCGGCCTGAGCAAAGATGCCTCTCGGCCAGAGCAAAAATCCTCCGGCCATAAAGCCCGTGGCTTTCAGAAATCCGCGCCGCGACTTTGCGAAATCCTTCATTGCATTCTCGCGGAAACTAATCTTACGACCATTGCCTTCTTTGAAGGTGCCGGTGAAAAAGACAGAAACGTGCGCCGCGTCGATATTCCGAAACCAGGGGCGCTGTTCGCTTGAGATTTTTCCTCGCTGTGAGTGTGATCGGGCATATGAAATCCTCGCCCGAGCACGATACATTTGCGGCGTGATCGATAGCAACAGAGCTCCGGGGTAATGCTCACTAGCTCTTCAGGGGTATATCCGGGATCAGCGCTGTCGATCTTTCCAATGTCAGCGTGAGAAAGCTTGATCGCCATACAGATTCAAAAGTTCAGCCTGTAATCCGCGAAAGTCTCGACAGCAAATCCATCGCGTTTAGCATGCTCATCTTGTGCAACTCGGCAATCGGACGCGAAACAATCAGGAAATTGAACGCAAATTTTTGCTTAAGCAGCTGCCCGATCAACTGAACCGCTCGCGGCATTACGTTATCGAGCAAGGTTATCTGGCAACAGAACCTGCAGGCAGACAGGTTCGTCTCCGCAAAAAAGGCAAAACTGCGTCGCTCACTTTCAAGGTCGGTCGCGGCGCGCACCGGGAAGAACGCGAGATCAAGCTCAGTCCGAAACAATTTGCCGCGCTTTGGCCAGGGACTGCCGGACGAAGATTGCGCAAGGTGCGCTATGACATTCCATGGAAAAATCTACTGATCGAGATTGATATTTACCGCGGCAGACATGCCGGGCTCGTAGTGGCGGAGGTGGAATTTCCCGACCGCATAACGTGCCGCAGATTCAGGCCACCTTCCTGGTTTGGACGGGAGGTGACTGGCGAAAAACGTTACAGCAACGTGCGACTGGCCAACGAGTAGGCAGCGAGCTCCATGGGCTTTCGTCTGAAATTGCGTGAACCGTTGCCGGACGGACTGAAGAGGGTCTTTCGCGAAGAAGTGGAGTCTGCGCTTGAATTGTGCCGGAACCCGGCAAAGCAACGCGGCGTTACCGTGCACGAAGTGCGAAAGCACCTTAAAAAACTGCGCGCCGCAATGCGCCTCGCCATCAGTGAAGTCGGCAAAAATCAGCACGCGTGCGAAGATCGCTGCGTGCGCAAGATTGGACGGCTGGTCTCCGACTTGCGCGATGCGCAAGTGCGTCTGCAAACGTTGATTCAATTGCGCGACGAAACGGCAAAACGACTAGAAGACAGTCCATTTCCGCGCATCGAAGAGCTATTGTCACTGGAACGAGAAAGTTTTTCGGCTGCGTTTGCCGGCTGGCAAAAACAAGCGATCCCCCAACTGGAACGCGTAGAAGCACGTCTCCTGAAATGGCCGCTGGAAGATCTCACCTGGAAGCAAATCTGCGGCGCGGTTGGGAAAATCTACAAGCGCGGCCAACGCTGCCTCGCCAAAACAATTGATGACCCGGAGCCAGAGAATTTTCACGCCTGGCGGAAACGGGTAAAAGACCTCTGGTATCAGCTGCGTATTTTACAGCCGCTCAATCGCGTGGTTTTGGAAGAAGTGGCCCACGACGCGGAAGTTTTAGGCGAGTTGCTGGGACGCGAGCACGATCTGGATTTTCTCTGGGCGCGCCTGGAAAAGGAAAGGGGTGATGAAGCGCTCCGCGATGAACTGGCGCAACTCGAGAGCTTAATCCGTAAACGCGGCAAACGATTGCGCACGAATGCACTCGAACTCGGGCGCCATTTCTACGCGGAGCCTGCCAAGGCGTTCGCCAAGCGCATCTCCATCTTCGTCGGCAAACGCACGTAACTCAGGCATCCTGCCTGATTGGTCGCGCAGGCTTCAAGCCTGCATGCAAATAAGCTGTCGTTCTGCTGCTGGCTATGACATGATCGATCACTCATCATGAAACAAAAAGTTCTGTTCATCTGTGTTTACAACAGCGCCCGCAGCCAAATGGCCGAAGCGCTTCTCAACGATATCTGTGGCGATCATTTCGAAGCGCACAGCGCAGGGCTGGAACCGGGCACACTCAACCCAATGGCAGTCGAAGCGATGCGCGAGGTCGGGATCGATATTTCGCACAAGGGCACTCAATCCGTGTTCGACGTCTTTAAATCGGGCGAACTGTTCGCCTACGTCATCACCGTTTGCGACGAGACCAGCGCCGAGCGTTGTCCCATCTTTGCCGGGGTAACCCAACGGTTACACTGGAGTTTTCCAGATCCTGCTGCACTCAAAGGCACGCGTGAAGAGCGCCTCGCAGGCACACGCGAAATCCGCGATCAAATTCGCGAGCGCATCGAAATGTGGTGCGACAAAATGTGCGCGGTGGAAAGCAACTAGAGACTGAACAGAAGGTAACGAAGACAACAAAGGATCAGGAAACACAATTTGAAATCCGTTTCATCCCCGAAAGCTTTCGGGGCTGACACAGTCGTGTTCGTAACATTCAAGGTACTTGATCCCCGAGCCGGTATTGAAAATGACCACGTGTTCGCCCGGCGCGATTTTGCCGGCGTGGCGGAGCAATTTGAAAGCGGCGAAACACGCTCCTCCTTCTGGGCAGACGAAAAGGCCTTGCGTCGATCCCACTTCGCGCGCGCTGCGGATCATTTCTTCATCATCAACAGCAATGGCGCCGCCATTGGATTGACGAAGAATGTTCAGGATCAGGAAATCTCCGATCGCTTTCGGAACGCGCAGACCGGCGGCCACGGTGTGCGCGTTCGGAAATTCTCGCGCGGTTTTTTCTCCGGCTTCAAACGCGCGGATGATCGGTGCGCAACCAGTGGCTTGCACCGCGAACATGCGCGGCCGCTTTTTGCCGATCCAGCCGAGGGTTTCCATTTCGTCGAACGCTTTCCACATTCCGATAAGCCCAGTGCCGCCGCCCGTGGGATAAAGAATCACGTCGGGCAATTGCCAGGCGCACCGCTCCGCTAATTCGTAGCCGAGCGTCTTTTTGCCTTCCACGCGATATGGCTCTTTCAGCGTGGACATGTCGAACCATCCTTCCGCTGCTTTTCGCCGGGCGATTTCAGCGCCGCAATCAGTGATCAGTCCGTCAATCAACGTGACTTGAGCGCCGAGCTCGCGGCACTCAATGATGTTCGCGCGCGGCGTGTCGTGCGGCATGAAGATGTGCGCTTCGAGACCTGCCCGAGCTGCGTAGGCAGCGAGCGCGCCGCCGGCATTTCCGGCGCTGGGGGCCACAAGCTTCGTGGCGCCAAGATATTTTGCCATCGAAACGGCCACGCTCATTCCGCGCGCCTTGAAACTCTGTGTCGGGTTTAGGGATTCGTCTTTGATCCACAGATCGATGTCATCAGCCCGGCAGCTGCCGGATGCACGCAAAAGCGGTGTTCCGCCTTCGCCTAGCGAAACCGGGTCGACGTTGTCAGGCAATGGCAACACTTCGCGATAACGCCACAACGATTTTTCTCGTGTGGCGAGTATCTCGCGTGTGAGCGTTCGACTCGCTGCGGCAAGATCAACAATCGCGAAGAGCGGTTTCTGGCAGGAAAGGCAGACATTCTGCAAGTGCGACCACTCGTGGTGAAGGCCGCATGCGCTGCATTCAAGACGCTTCAGAAACATTGGCAAATGAAGCGTAGCACAGACATCTTGTCTGTGGGGACGGCGGGCATCTTGCCTGCCGAAGGACGCACTCGCTGCGGCGAGCCTGCCGATTCGTTTTGATAACCAGGCGAGACGCCCGGTTGCCCCGCAGGCAGGATGCCTGCGCTACAGCGTTTGCGACCTGTGTTAGATTTGTCGAGATGGATTTACTGACTTTGACTGACATCCGCCGGGCGGCGTCCCGCAGTGGCGGGAGCGCGGTGCCGGCGCGCGTGCACGTGCAAGTGGAATCGGCCAATGCAAAGACACAGCGCGACGGCAAACCGTACTGCGAACTGGTTTTGGCAGATGCGTGCGACCGGATGAAACTGCGGGTCTGGAGCGACCATCCTAACTACAAAACGTGCAGTGGACTCACGCGCGAAAGTTTCATCGAACTGACTGGAGAGTTTCGCCAACACCCGCAGTTTGGACTCGAGGCAGACAAGTGGATGTTTCGGCCACTCTCCGATCAAGAGACCAAGGAGCTGTTAGAAGGGCCAGCGGACCTGCGCGCAAAGCAAGCGACTGACTGGGAATTCATCGTACAAGCCATCGACGGCATTCGTGATCCCCGCCTCCGCGCCCTGACGCAAATGTTCGTGGACGAATGGGGCGATCGCTTTCGCCGCGCCGCGGCGGCACGCAAATATCATCACGCTCGACGCGGTGGATTAGTTGAGCACACGGCGCAAATGATGCGGGTGGCGAGCGAGATCGCGCCGCTTTATCCACAGTTGAATCTCGATCTTTTGATCGCCGGTATTCTCTTTCACGACTCCGGTAAACTTTGGGAAAACCAATTCTCCGAAACCGGCTTTGTTATGGATTACGATGAACTCGGTGAACTAGTCGGCCACATTTCCATCGGACTCGAGGTGGTCAATTCGCTCTGGCGAAAGCTTAGCGCCGACAACGCGGACGTATGGAAAACTTACTTGCCGTCCTCGGAAGATGTGCGCCTGCATCTCCTGCATCTAATTGGCGCCCATCATGGCCAGAAGGA
>JBGPNR010000179.1:0-4748 GCA_041487635.1 Candidatus Udaeobacter sp.
GCGTGGCACGCGAACGATGCGCCCGAATTGTTCTTTTATCCCGCGGGATCATGGGGACCGGAGGCAGCGGATAATTTGCTCGCCCGCGAGGGCCGGGCGTGGAGGAGACTCTGAGCGATGCCTACGGTAGCTGAAACATATTCGCTTGGGGTTCCAGCCGAGATCAGCAGGATCGACCAGGAGCTGAAAAAACTTTGGCAGGAAGGCCAAGGCGCAATGACGCGCGCCTCGCTTATGAATCTTGCCGTTTACAGCGAAGAATCGGGCTCACTGAACAGCAATACACAGTTGATGGCGAAAATTACTGAGAACCACGCCTGTCGTGCCATCGTCATCGAAGCCGATTGCAGAGCGAAAGAAAACAGCGTTGACGCGTGGATCAGCGCTCATTGTCACGTGAGTCACGTCGGGAGCAAACAAGTCTGCTCCGAACAAATTTCATTCTTACTCAAAGGCGGTTGTACCACTCTGCTGCCGAACATAGTTTTCTCTCACCTCGATTCAGACCTGCCGTTCTATCTGTGGTGGCAGGAGGAATTCCGTGAGCCGATGGACCCGCAACTTTGGGCGTGGGTTGATCGGGTGATCTACGACAGCCAGACTTGGAAGGATTTTCGTGCGCAAATGCGCTTGGTGGAGTCCGCAGAACAGGAAGCGAAACAGCGGATCGTGCTTTGTGACCTAAATTGGACGCGATTGGATAATGTGCGCTTCGCGCTGGCGCAATTTTTCGATCATCCTGCGTCGCATCATCATTTTACCGAAATCAGGAGCCTCCGAGTCGACTTCGCCCCCGGGTTCCGATCAACGGCTGTTCTCTTCGCAGGATGGCTTGCGGCGCAATTGAACTGGCACGCTGAGAAAGCGAAATCGTCGCACGAGTTGCAGTTCATCGACCCATCCGGTCGCAAGATCGATATTGAACTGCGCGAGCGCGACGGCGAACCCATTCACGAAGTAGCGTTGACTACGGGCGAGGTAGAATTTGTGGTGACCCATGCCGAATGCGGCGATCTCCTCGAAGTCTCACGTGCCAAGCCCGGCGAAAAACGCATGCCACAGCTGATGCCGGCGGGGAAAAATGATCCGGTGGGCCTGATGAGCGAAGAGCTGATGCGCGGCGGACCGCACTATGTTTACCTGAACGCGGTCAATTGTGTTCGCGATCTGTTTTAGCGGCTGTGACCGCCGGCTTGTGGCGCAAGTTTTCAACCTCCAACTGAGAAGCCGGCATCAGCGCTCATAGAGCGCCGCTACAAAAACAGCGCGCACAACTCGTGCACATTTTTCTCGATCGAGAACAATTCCCTGGCCCGTTGAAAGCCACGTTCGCCGAAACGCCTGGCCCGACCGGACGCTCGTCAGCTACGCACTTCGATGCAAACACCAGTCTCCGATCACGCCGGCTTTTCCGCCGCAAGGGACAGCTTGATCAAGACGTGATCACCCGGGTTGAGAAGGTTGCCCTCGCGTTCAGCCGGGTGAAACCCAAAGCTCGTTTCCGTGCCGAGACGATCTGAAAAGGGTTTCGCGTTGACCCAGACAACCCATTCGGATGCCCCTGTATCCCCGTGAGGCATCTCGTCGATGACGAGTCCGAGGACGTGCCCGGACCGATCAGATCCGAACCTGATGGTGGCTCCAGGGGAAATTCCCTCGCTCGCCTGAATGGCTCCAAGGATCGTCAGGCCCTTTTTCCAAGGAATGCTCGAGAAATGCTTTTGCGCTCCATTGCTGTAGTCGATGGTCAGGGCTACTGTGCTCATGTTATTCCTGTCTATGCCTGTCGATGATAGGAATTTGCTTTTCCACGATGCGTCGCAGGATACGGCTCGTGGGCTCCGCGGGTCAAGGAAAAAGGCCGCCCTGGTGCAGTCAACGGAAAAACAATTCCGCCAGCTCCCGGGCGCTTTGCTCAATGGAAAACAATTTGCTCGCGCGAGCGCGACCGTTTTTTCCAAACTCCCGCGCAAGCGAAATATCGCCGAGCAATCGCTCGATTGCACCTGCAAGCGCAGCGACATCGCCCGGTCGGACCAAAAAACCTGTTTCGTTTTGAATAAGCATTTCTGGAATGCCGCCGATATCCGTCGAGATGACCGGTAACCCCGTCGCCATCGCTTCCATGATGACCGTGGGAAGATTGTCCATCCCACCCTCAGCATCGACCACGCTTGGCAGCACAAAAACGCTCGCGGCGGCGAGACGCTGACGGACTTCCCGCTGCGGTTTAGCGCCGGACAGCGCGACGCGATCTTGCAGATTCAGTTGGTCGATTTGCGCGTGCAATTCGTTTTCAAGTGGCCCTTCACCAATGATCTCGCATTGGAATGATTTCCCGCTCGCTGCGAGCAATCCGCAGGCGCGAATCAGATCGGCGAATCCCTTTTTTGCGATCAAACGACCAACCGCAATGATCAGCGGTGGAGTGGAAGAAAAATTCGTGCGTCCGAATTCGGCGAGATTCAGGCCGTTGTAAATGCGATGGATGCGATCGGAGTGTTCTGGAAATCGCTCTCGCAAAAATTGCGCAGCGTAATCGGTCTCGGTAACGATTACGCGTGCTCCACCGACGAGCTTATCAAGTCCAATCTCGAAATCTCGCGGCGCAAAAATGTCGTTAGCATGCGCAGTAAAACTGAAAGTGATTGGAAAAAATTTGTGGATCCAGTAAGCCGTGCGCGCGGCCATTCCCGCGAAATGGGCGTGAACATGACGAACCCCGGATTGTTGCAGGCGCAAGCCAACGTAGACAGCCTGATAAAGCCGAAGGAAATCGGGCCGTCGTCCCCATTCATCGAGCGCGACGACAATTTCTGACGTGACCTTTCCTTTTTTCGAAGCCCGCCGCACATCATCCAACAATTCCTTTTCCTCAGGCAGATAATGCACGCGTTTGACAATGCGCGTGTCCCAGTCCTGCGATGGTTCGTCTTTTGGATTTCGAATGGAGAAAATCGGCGGCGTGATGTCCTGCCGATCGAGCTCTTCAACTTCCCGGTAGCAGAACGTCTGTCCGAATGACGGAAAACGTTCGAACAGATAAGCGAAGTGCGTCATCGAAAAAATGACGAAGTGGTTTTAACCACGAATGAACACCAATAAACACGAATCCATTGGCAAACTCGTTTGTGTGACCTCGATCTTCATTTGTGTTAATTCGTGTCCATTCGTGGTTGATTCCGCTTTACCGGAATCGGCTTCCCGAATTCATCAACAGCGACCAGCGTAAAGACGCCGTGTGTTACGCGACGCTCCTCGCCCGTCATATAACGCGTGACCCAAACCTCCACTGGTATTGTCATTGAAGTTCGGCCGATTTTCTCCACTCGCGCATAACACCTTACGGTATCCCCTACCCGCACAGGTTCGAGAAACGACATTCCTTCCATTGCTACAGTGACGACTCGCGCTTGCGCGGTTTTCGCCGCGAGAATCCCGCTGCCGAGGTCCATTTGCGAGGTCAACCACCCGCCGAAAATGTCGCCGTTCGGATTGGTATCCTTGGGCATGGCAATGGTCTGAATCACCAGCTCGCCTTTTGGTTCGTTTGCCATTGGTGCGGAAAATAGCACAATCTGCGACCTCGCAATCTTCCTCTTCCTCCGTCTTTATAGAAGAAGATTCGAGAGGAAGCGGAAGAGGAAGCGTTACAGAATCAGCATGCAGTCGCCGTAGCTGTAAAAGCGATAGCGTTCGCGTATTGCTTCCTCGTACGCGCCGAGCAAAAAGTCGTGACCTGCAAAAGCGCTCACCAGCATCAGCAAAGTCGAGCACGGCAGATGAAAATTAGTCAGCAGGACATCGACTGCTCGGAAATGGTAAGGCGGATAAATGAAGAGGTCTGTCGCGCCTTCTCGCGCGAGAACATCTCCGTCTGCGCCGGTTGCCGATTCCAGCGTGCGCACCGTCGTAGTTCCCACTGCGATTACTCGGTGCGCGTTGTTGATCCTGTTTGCGGCTTCTGGTGAAATGAAAAAGCGCTCCGCATGCATGCGATGCTCGGTGATATTTTCCGATCGCACGGGCAGAAATGTTCCCGGCCCGACGTGCAGGGTCACGAACGTGTGCGGGATTTCACCTAGAATTTCCTCCGTGAAATGAAGACCGGCCGTGGGCGCGGCGATGGCGCCGGGCGCATCACCAAAAACGGTCTGATAGCGGGCCGTGTCCTTTTCATCGCTCGCGCGGGTGATATACGGCGGCAGCGGCATGGAGCCGCCAGCATAAAGATCGACATCTTTGTCCAGGGCAACAATGCGCTCGCCGCCATCTGTGATCTCCTCAACTCGCAAAGTGATGTCGTCGATCTTTGCCGTCGCGCCAATCCGCATTTTGCGTCCCGGCTTGACCAGACTCTTCCAACGCTTTTGGCCGACGCGTTCGAGAAACAGAAATTCGACCGCGCCGTCATCCGACAATCGGCGCGCTGGAAGAACGCGGGTGTCGTTTAACACAAGCAGGTCGCCCGCCCCCAGAAACGTTCTCAGTTCGAGAAACTGGCGATGTTCGAGTGCGTGCCGGGCGCGATACAGCACCATCATGCGGGAATCCTCACGGCGCTCCAGCGGACGCTGCGCAATGAGTTCCCGCGGCAGATCATAGGCGTAATCGCTTAGCTTCGTACTCATCGTGATTAACACCGGACTTCACGCCGGTGCCTCACGTAATTCACACAAGCAAGCCGTTTCAACGGCTTACCATAACAGCGTAAGCCGTTGAAACGGCTGGTGTACATCACGGCAAAC
>JBGPNR010000180.1:0-4736 GCA_041487635.1 Candidatus Udaeobacter sp.
ATGCTGATGCGAATGCGCGCGCAACAATTCATCATCCGTCGCCGTACGCGGCGACCGCCATTCCCAGTCAGGGTGCCGATCCTTTATCACTGGCGCGATGCGAGCGATGCGCTCCGGTCGTTCCGGGTGGCCCGGCTTGGAATATTCGAGGCAGGTCGGGTCGTAAAAAATAGTCATCAAAGTTGCAAGGTAGCGATCCGGCGCATATTCGACTACAACCATGTCACAACTGCCCTGTCATGTTGAGCGCAACGAAACATCTCTGTCTATTCCTGCAGGCGAAGAGTTCAAATACGAACTGAGATTCTTCTCCCGCGACTGCGGGATCAGAATGACATTTATGAGACGGCCCGAACAACGATGCTAAACGGCCAGAAAATTGTAGTGGTGATGCCCGCGTATAACGCGTCGCGTACATTGCGCCAGACTTACGATGAAGTCATGGCGCATGGCATTGTCGATCTAGTAATCGTCGTAGACGACGCCAGTCACGATGAAACAGTGGACATCGCGCGCGCGCTGCCACACGTGCAAGTCGAGGTGCATCCGGAGAATCGTGGCTACGGGGCGAACCAAAAGACTTGTTACCGGCTCGCACTAGCCGCAGGCGCAGACATCATTATCATGATCCATCCTGATTATCAGTACACGCCGCAGTTGATTCCCGCGATGGCGGCTCTGGTGGCGAGCGGCCTTTATCCCTGCGTGCTTGCTTCGCGTATTCTTGGGGGAGGCGCACTTCGGGGCGGCATGCCCTGGTGGAAGTACGTCTCAAACCGGTTCTTGACGCTTGTGGAGAATCTTCTCATCGGCGCGAAACTCTCGGAATATCACACTGGTTATCGCGCATTTTCGCGCCAATTGTTGGAGCGGCTGCCGCTCGAGGCAAACTCCAACGACTTTGTTTTCGATAACCAAATCCTTGCACAAATTATTGCGCTCGGCTGCGCGATCGGCGAAGTGACCTGTCCAGCTCGGTACATGCCCGAAGCATCATCGATCAATTTCCGCAGAAGCGTGCGGTACGGACTGGGCTGCCTGGGAACGGCTCTGCGTTTCCGCTTTGCACGCTGGGGGCTGGCTCCTCCGATCGTTTAAGGAACGACTATTGCGAAAGGCTTGGAGCGACGCAAGAAAACCAGCGGCTCGCGGTTCGATTATCTCAGAACGTAATGGCCGTGGATCCACACTCTCTGACCGTGTCGCGCCGCCCAGTGCCCTGGCCTCCAGACGTAATAGGTGCGGCCTACGTAATAACCAGGACCACGAGTATAATACGCCCGGTCACCAACCTCGACCGTTACCGATCCCGGATAACCTGCATAGGCGCGGCCACCGTAATAAGGTCCACTACCATAATACGGCCCACCACCACCATAATATGGTCCACCACCATTATATGGTCCGTACCCAGGATAAGCAGTATAAGTCCCTTCACATCCGCCTGCACCGAGCGCGGCGGAGATCAAAACCAATACCAATAGTGGCCATCTCATTTTAGTTTTTGTCCCACGCTCCGCGGAAACTATTTTTGTCTCCGCATGATCAACAAGGTTTGCCTTCATACGCTCATTATACGGATTACGAGCAGCTTTCAAGCGCCTGTCTTTATCGAAACAGCATCAGCGCGAGTCAAAAAAGCGCCTCACGGCGAAGCGATTACACGACGCCTTGGTCAAGCATCGCGTCGGCGACTTTGACGAACCCTGCGATATTCGCACCAACCACGAGATTACCCGCCTGGCCGTACTCGTCGGCGGTTTCCCACGCGTTCTTGAAAATGGTCGACATGATGTGGCGCAAACGCGAATCAACTTCTTCGCGCGGCCATGGCAGGCGCATTGAGTTTTGACTCATCTCGAGCCCGGATGTAGCGACGCCTCCAGCGTTCGCTGCTTTGCCCGGGCCGAAAAGAATTTTTTTCTCCAGGAAAAGATCGACAGCCGCTGGGACGCTCGGCATGTTCGCCGCTTCGGAGACCAAATAGCAACCGTTCTCGATCAATTTCCTTGCGTCTTCAGTAGAGATCTCATTCTGCGTCGCGCACGGAAATGCGCAATCGCATTTGATTCCCCATGGCCGTTGGGCGGCCACATATTTTGAGCCGCGAAATTTCTTGGCGTACTCGCCGATGCGCCCGCGCCGCACGTTCTTAATACTTTTGACGAAGGCCAGTTTTTCTTCCGTGATACCGTTCTTGTCGTAAATACACCCGCTGGAGTCGGACATGCTGACCGGCTTTGCACCGCACTCGATCAGTTTTTCCACGGTGAATTGCGCCGCATTACCGGCACCTGAGACCGTGCATACTTTACCTTCGATTGTTTCGTTGCGCGTCTTTAGCATGTCCTGCGCGAAATAAACGGCGCCGTAACCGGTCGCCTCCGGGCGTATCAGCGAGCCGCCCCAACTGAGGCCTTTTCCGGTTAGCACACCTGTGAATTCGTTCGCCAGCCGTTTGTACTGACCGAAGAGATACCCGATCTCGCGGCCGCCCACGCCGATGTCGCCCGCTGGCACATCGGTATTCGGACCGACGTGGCGGAAAAGTTCGGTCATGAACGATTGGCAAAATCGCATGACCTCTCTGTCGGTTTTCCCCTTGGGATCAAAGTCCGAGCCGCCTTTGCCGCCGCCCATTGGCAGGCCCGTGAGCGAGTTTTTAAAGACTTGTTCGAACGCGAGGAACTTGATGATGCTGGCACAAACAGTCGGGTGAAAACGCAAGCCGCCCTTGTAAGGGCCGAGCGCGCTATTCATCTGGACGCGGAACCCGCGGTTCACCTGGATCTGCCCTTTGTCGTCGATCCACGGAACACGAAACTGAATCATTCGCTCTGGTTCGACCAGACGCTCAAGAATTCTGGCGTCGCGGCACTTTTTGCTGCGGTCGATGACTGGCCGGATCGACTCCAGCACCTCTGTCACAGCCTGAAGAAACTCAGGCTCGTTAGGATTACGTTTTTTAACAATTTCGAGAACTTCTTGTATCAGAGCCATAGAATTGAGGATCTAAGTTTGCGGCGCGTGTGGTAACCGGCCGAGCAATCGACATGCGCGATGGAGGGTTCGAACCTCCGACTTCTTGCGTGTGAAGCAAGCGCTCTACCACTGAGCTAATCGCGCTGATTTTCAGAAGCGGACAAAATAAAGAGCGCGCGAGACAGCGCAAGCCAGTGCCCGGCGCGTCGCCTGCCAAACGGGATGCAGGCAAGCGGGCCGCTTGCCCTGCAACAAATGCCATTCTAATTAGAAGCATGTCTGAACATAACGTCACTCTCACCTGGAAGCGCGGCGATAAGCCGTTCGAATACCAGAAATATTCGCGTGATCACACCTGGAAATTTGATGGCGGACACGAGATGCAGGCCTCGGCTGCGCCTGCTTACCTGGGCAATCCGCAGTTGGTCGATCCCGAAGAGGCGTTTGTGGCTTCGCTTTCGAGCTGTCACATGCTGACCTTTCTCGCCATCGCCTGCAAAAAGAAGTTCGTGCTCGACGAATATGTTGACGACGCCGTCGGTCACATGGAGAAAAACGCTGAAGGCAGACTTGCCATTACCCGCGTGACTCTAAGGCAGCGACTCAAGTTCTCCGGCGACAATCACCCAACGCCGGAGGAGCTTGAGGAGATGAATCATGCGGCGCACGAGCAATGCTTCATCGCCAACTCAGTGAAAACCGAGGTGAAAGTCGAACCTCAAAGCTGACCACGGTGTTGGAGGCGGCTGTGTCAGCCGCCGAACCAATAGCACAGGCGTTTGGTACAAACGCCTCTACAACTTTTTCGGATCCGTGTAATCTGCGATAACTATGAGCGCGCCGAGCGACTCGCAACGGATGGAGAAGATCGTCAGCCTGTGCAAGCGGCGCGGCTTTATTTTCCCATCGAGCGAAATCTATGGAGGCCTGAACGGGCTCTGGGACTACGGACCATTCGGTGTCGAATTGAAACGCAACCTCAAGAATTACTGGTGGCGGGTCATAGTGCACGAGCGCGACGACGTCGTCGGCATGGATGGATCGATCCTGATGAACCGCGCCGTGTGGAAAGCGAGCGGCCACGAAGGCACGTTCAGCGACTTGATGCGAGAATGCACATATACGCACAAGCGTATACGTGCCGATCAGGTGCTTCCTCAATCTGGTATTGTTTTTTCATTTTCAGGCGCAGAGTCCCCACGTGATGGAACGAAGTGCGAGTTTGGCATTCCGCTCGTGATCCTTTGTCGAAAAGGCCAACATCCGGATTCAGTTCGCCGGATTGCGCGGGAATGCTTCGCTACCGTTGCTGCAGGAAAACTCAGTCCGGATGAAGTAAAGACCCTCAAACTGCTTGGTGAACAGATGCGGCCGGTCGAAAATAGCACGGATTACCATCCAGAGACCGGCGGACGTTTGAGTGATCCGCGCGCATTCAATTTGATGTTCAAGACCTACGTGGGCGCTGCGGAAGATGAGTCGTCAGTGACTTACCTGCGTCCTGAGACAGCGCAGGCCATCTTCGTCCATTTCAAAAATATTCTGGAAGTTTCGCGAAAGAAATTGCCGTTCGGTATCGCGCAGATCGGCAAGGCGTTCCGCAACGAAATTAACCCGCGCAATTTCACTTTTCGCTCGCGCGAATTCGAGCAGATGGAGCTGGAATATTTTTGCCGACCCGAGCAAGGAATGGAATTGCTCGAATATTGGAAGGAGGAGCGGCTCAAATTTTACGAGAACATTGGCATCCCGCG
>JBGPNR010000181.1:0-4719 GCA_041487635.1 Candidatus Udaeobacter sp.
ATTCGTCATTTGTTGGCACAGCCCAATGGAATCATTCTTCTCACGGGGCCTACGGGCTGCGGAAAATCGACGTCGCTTTATTGCTTCTTGAGCAGCATCAACTCAGTGCAACGCCGCATCATCACGATCGAAGAGCCGGTGGAATATCGAATTCCCGGGGTATCTCAAATCGACGTGAAACCGGAGATTGATCTGACTTTCGCCAAAGGTCTCCGTCACATCTTGCGACAGGATCCCAATGTAGTCATGGTCGGCGAGATCCGCGACATTGAAACTGCGGACATCGCGATTCGCGCAGCCATGACTGGCCACCTTGTTTTCAGCACGCTGCACACGAATGATGCCGTAGGCGGCATCACGCGTTTGCTCGACATGGACGTGGAACCGTTTCTCCTCTCCTCGGTCGTGAAGGCGTTCATCGCCCAACGGCTTGTGCGCACGATTTGTCCCGATTGTATCCAAATGGTGGATTATCCGCGCGACTACCTCGCCGAGATCGGTTTTCCCGTGAAAGAACTCGGCACGAGCTTCCAGCGCGGTGCTGGTTGCGATCAATGCCGCCAGACCGGCTATCAGGGTCGCGCGGCGATCTATGAAATCTGCCTCATCACTGAGCCGCTGAGAAAGCTGATTATGCAAAAGCGCGATGGTGGCGAGCTCAAGCAATGTGCCATTGTCGAAGGCATGGAGACTTTGCGGCAGGACGGCTGGCGACGCGTCGCGCAAGGCAAAACAACCATCGAAGAAGTTGTGCGCGTCACGCAAACTGACGAAGTGATGGCTGAAACGACCGAAGAAGCCGAGCCGGTGGTGGCGGGCGAAGCGGCTGAAATACACTAAGCTCGACAGTCCGCGCTCTTGTCATTCGCCGCGCAACTCGCGAATCGCTTTGGCATAATCGTTTGAGCGAAAAATTGAGGTCCCAGCGACAAGGACGTTTGCGCCATTTTCAATCGAAAGCTTGGCGGTCTTCGCGTTAATACCGCCATCCACTTCGATATCGATCTTGTCATTAAGCGATCTGGCGCGCCTGACTTTGTGCATTTGATCAGCTCGAAACGGTTGGCCGCCGAAACCGGGATGCACTGTCATGATCAGCAATATGTCGATTTTGTGGAGATACGGTTCGATCAAATCGAATGGCGTTTCGGGATTTAAAGTGAGCCCAGCGCGGCAATCGGCCTCTCGAATCTGCTGCAACGTTTTCACGACGTCGTGTTTTGCTTCCGGTTCTACATGAACGGTGATCGAGTTTGCGCCGTCTTTGACAAAACGCGGCACGTAACGGTCGGCATGCTCAATCATGAGATGGACATCGAGCGGAAGGGTCGTTAGGCCACGTACAATCCTGACAATCTCCGGCCCGAAGGAAATGTTATCGACGAAATGTCCGTCCATGATGTCGCAATGAATCCAATCTGCGCCTGCCTCTTCGACACGATGAATTTCGTCACCGAGTCGCGAGAAATCGGCGGCAAGAATGGACGGGGCAACAATCACTTTTTGCATGCAGCTATGGAGTAAAGGAGTAATGGAGTAATGGGAAAATTCCAACACTACTCAATCACTCCAATACAAATGCGCTTGACGGCGCTCCGCACTGTTTCATGTTACCGCGTTTCAGCCTGGCCGAATCGCGCCGCGGGAAGGGTCCTGCGAAGAGGATCCGCTCAGGCGTGTGAACGCGCTCCCTTCGGACTGAAAAGTGCTGCTAATAAATAATTCATGTTCAACGGACTCTTCGGCTGGTTATCCAGCGACATCGGGATCGATCTCGGCACCGCGAACACGCTTGTTTACGTAAAAGATCAGGGGATTGTTTTGCGCGAGCCTTCCGTGGTGGCCGTGCAGGCTGGCACGAACAAAGTGCTGGCGGTCGGTGACGAAGCGAAGCGAATGCTCGGCCGCACGCCGGCGAACATCGTCGCGGTGCGCCCGCTAAAAGACGGCGTGATCGCGGACTTTGAAGTGACGGAAGCGATGCTGCGACATTTCATTAACAAAGTGCACAACCGCCGCGTGCGCGCGAAACCACGCGTTGTCATCGCAGTTCCATCCGGGATTACTGAAGTGGAAAAACGTGCAGTCCGTGAATCGGCGGCACATGCTGGCGCGCGCGAAGTTTATTTAATCGAAGAACCGATGGCGGCGGCAATCGGGGTGGGACTTCCGGTGCAGGACCCCGCGGGCAACATGATCATCGACATTGGCGGTGGCACGACAGAGGTCGCCCTTATTTCGCTTTCCGGAATTGTTTTTAGCCGCAGCATACGCGTGGCTGGTGACGAGCTCGACGAAGCGATCATTCAGTATATGAAGCGCGCTTACAATTTGATGGTGGGCGAACGCACGGCTGAGGAGATCAAAATTAAGATCGGCTCGGCTTATCCGAGTGAAAAGGAGACGAGCGTGGAAGTCAAAGGCCGTGACCTTGTCGCGGGCTTGCCCAAGACTCTCATGATCACTTCCCAGGAAGTGCGCGAAGCATTGCTTGAGCCGATCTCAACGATAGTCGATTCTGTACGCATTACGCTGGAGCGCTGTCCGCCCGAGCTTTCGGCGGACCTTGTCGATCGAGGATTGGTACTCGCAGGCGGAGGGGCGTTGCTGCGTGGGTTTGACAAGCTTTTGAGTGAGGAAACAGGTTTGCCTGTCCATGTAGCTGAAGATCCCCTCAGTGCAGTCGCCGAAGGGACCGGCAAATGCCTCAATGAACTTAAGTTTTTACGTCAGGTCGCCTCAGCGGATCGCCAGTGGCGCTAACCAAACTGGAAGGCGGAAAGCGGAAACCGGAAGCACTTCTGATACCGCTATCCGGTATCCGAAATCGGAATGAGCCGTACAAACATCATCGCGCTGCTGATTTTTGGGGCTATTCTGGGCTATTTTCTCAGCTTCGGTCCGAACACCACGCAGAAATTCAAGGCTGGAGTATATCAGCTGCTCGCCCCATTTTTGACCAGCGGCTCAGGGCTTAAAAAACAGATCACGTCCGTGCGTACTGGATTAAAGTCGCTCGATCAACTAGAGCACGAGAACGCTGCACTTCAGGTCGAAAACAGAGAGCTGCGCGCGACCAACCAGAGCCTGCGCGATGTGGAGCATGAAGTGAACCGGCTGCGTCACGCGCTGAATTATAGGGAGCGCTCGGTCTTCAAGTTAATCGCGGCAGAAGTTATTGCGCGCGATTCCTCCACGTGGTGGCGAACCGTCACCATTAACCGCGGCAAGAGAGATAGCATCGAGACCGACATGCCTGTAGCAACTGACGTTGGTCTGGTGGGGAAAACCACCACCGTAAGCGACGTCATCTCGGTTGTTTTGTTGGTTTCCGATGAAACCTGCCGCGTCGCGGCCTCAGTGGAAGGAAGCCGCGAACAGGGAATCGTCTCCGGACAGCGAATGACGACGGGACTGACGCCACTTCTGGATCTGAATTTCTTATCAAAGCAGGCTGACCTCAAACCCGGACAGAAGGTTTATACTTCCGGCGTAGGAGGCGTTTTTCCGTCGGGCTTGCTCATCGGGGCGGTGAAGAGTTATCGCGTCCGGGAATTGGACGGACAAGCGCAACTGACCCCAGCGGTCGATCTATCGCACCTGGAGGATGTATTCGTAGTAACAGGGCGAAGATGATATTCTTTTTCCTTTTGCTATTCCTGGTGCTGGCGGCTCAGATTGCGGAGCTTTTCATCCCAGCGCTTCCGTGGCTCTACAATGCGCATATCTATATTGTGCCTGTAATTGTTTTTTATGGAGCAATGGCTCTCCCGTTTCCCCTCATGCTGGCGCTCGCTCTGTACGCAGGCGTTTTGCTGGATGCGCTTACCGTGCAGGTGATTGGTGGAAAAGTTGAAATCTCAGCCGGATCGTCGATACTCCTGTACGGTGTGCTGGCAGGAATAATGCATGGGCTCAGACCGCTCTTTGCCCGCGGCCACTGGGAAGTGCATTGTATCCTGAGCGGCATTTTCACTTCGTTGATAGTTTTGGCGCAATACCTGATGATCACATTTCGCCGTGGGTCGGTTGTTTTTACCCATGAAATTTGGTGGCAAATCGGCGGGCCCGGCATCGTTGCCATGCTCGTGGCACCGATCGTGTTCTGGTCTCTCCAGTGGATGGGGCGGATGACGGCTTACCAGTACGGTCCTGAAAGGGGGCGATTCGAATGAACAAAGGCCGCGTGGCATCGCGTATCCGGATTCAGTTTCTCGGCTTACTGATGCTACTGGGCATGGGCGCTCTTGGCCTCAGGCTCTGGTGGATACAAGTGGCTCACGGCACTGAATGGACTTCACAGCTTCGTGGCAGTTCTCAAGCGACTGTGCGCATCCCATCCGTGCGCGGTGAGATCAAAGACCGCAACGGCGTGACTCTGGTCCAGAACCGCGCCAGCTACGAGGTCGATTTCTATTTGCCGGAAATGGTGAAAGGCTATCGCGAACGCTTTGGTTCGCCGCCCTTGTCTGAATATCGAGCAATCATCAACGGCATGCCGAAAGATCAGAAGGAGCCCGACATCATTAAAATTGTCAATGACGGCATCGTCCCGCGACTTAACGATCTGGATCTGGCGCGCGACTACAATGCGGCCAAGCTGCAGCGACACTATCGCAACGACACGGAGGTCCCGTTTTCCTACATCAAGGACATTGATTTTCCCATGATGGCAAAATTTTCGGAGCACGATGTCGGGTTACCGGGAGTGGATATCGC
>JBGPNR010000182.1:0-4711 GCA_041487635.1 Candidatus Udaeobacter sp.
ATCGCGACGCTGCGAGTAGTCGATGTACGGCAAAAGATTTGTGGTGCGGTGATTCAGGAAATGGATTCAAACAAGGAGAAAATAAGAGTAGGGGACCGCCTCCAGGTGGATGCGCAACCTAATGTGAGTTTGAAATGATGAAAGTTACAAAGTTACAAGAGTTACAAAGAGGTACGAGCGTATCGGATGTAACCGTTGTAACTTTGTAACCTTCGTAACTAACGCGAAGCGATGGAAGTCAGATCGACATTCAAATACGCACGGATTTCGCCGTTTAAGGTGCGCGAAGTCACGCGTGAGATTCAGGGTCTGCCAGTTTCGGCAGCACTCGATCTGCTGGCTTTCACGCCGAAGAAAGCGGCATTTCTGATTGCCAAGACGTTGAAGAGCGCAATCGCTAATGCAGAAAACAACGCCAATCTCAAACCAGATGGCTTGGTCGTGAAAGAGGCGATTGTGGGGGAAGGCCCAACACTAAAGCGAATCATGGCGCGCGCCCGTGGCAGCGCCAGCGGGATTCTGAAACGTACCAGTCATATTCGCATTGTGCTGTCGGACGAGATTCCAATCCAAACGCGCGAAGCGCGAAGAGCAAAACGGCAACAGGAAAAGAAAGCTGCAAAGAAGGAGATTAAGGGCGAGGCGAGTGAAAGTGCCGCGGCAAGGTCAGATAAAAAATCCGCGAAGCCCAAGCAGAGCGCAACAACGGAGAAATAATTTTATGGGGCAGAAAGTAAATCCAACCGGGTTTCGTCTGATCGTAAATCGAGACTGGCGTTCGCGCTGGTACGCATCATCGCAGGAATTCGCGGCGTTTTTGCACAGCGACCTGAAGATTCGCAATTACGTGAAGAAGAAGCTGCAGTTCGCCGCGGTATCGAAAATCGTGATCGAGCGCGCGTGGAACTCAATTCGGGTGACCATTCACACTGCGCGCCCCGGGATTGTAATCGGACGCAAGGGCGCAGAGATCGAAAAGATGACGGAAGAAATTTCGAAGATGGCCGAGGGCAAACAGGTCAAGATCGACATTCAGGAAATAAAAACGCCGGAACTTGACGCTCAGCTCGTCGCAGAAAACGTTGCGCTGCAGATTGAGCGGCGGATTGCCTATCGCCGCGCGATGAAAAAAGCCGTCCAGACCGCCATGGATTTTAGCGCGGAAGGAATTCGACTTCGGTGTTCGGGTCGACTCAATGGCGCGGAGATTTCGCGTTCGGAATGGTACCGAGAAGGAAAAGTTCCGCTGCACACCTTGCGGACGCCGATTGATTACGGCTTCGCGGAAGCAAACACGGTCTACGGTAAGATCGGGGTGAAATGTTGGATTTGTAAGAAGGAAGAACCAGCGCCTCAGGCAGCTACACCATTACCGCCGCCGCCAGCACCCGCACCGGTTGAAGTGTAAGGGAAAAATTTATGCCATTAATGCCAAAACGCGTGAAATATCGGAAGTCCCAGCGGGGAAGCCGAAAGGGGACTGCTTCGCGCAATCTTAGAATCGATTTCGGCGAGTTCGGTTTGCAGACACTCGAACGTGCCTGGATCACCAACACGCAGCTTGAAGCGGCTCGTGTCGCGCTCACTCGCAACATGAAACGCAAGGGCAAACTGTGGATCCGCATTTTCCCGGATAAATCTGTGACCTCGCGCCCGCCGGAAACGCGGATGGGGAAGGGCAAGGGGCAACCCGAATACTGGGTCGCCACGGTTCGGCCGGGTAACATTTTGTTTGAACTGGATGGGGTGCCGGAATCGGTTGCACGCGAATCTCTGCGCCTTGCCGCGGACAAGTTGCCGGTGCGCACAAAGTTTCTCACGCGTCACCATGTCAGGGCTGCTTAAGAACGATGAAAATGAAGGAAATCACTGAGCTGAGCATGGACGAGTTGCTCACTAAAAGACGCGACTTGCGCCAGGAGAGCCTCCACCTTCGTTTGCAACAGCAAAGTGGCCAACTGGAGCAGCCAAGCAGATTGCGCTTGCTGCGGCGCGACCTTGCCAGGCTTGAAACACTGCTGTCGCAACGCGCGAAACAGACTGCAAAGAAATAAAGTTATGGCTGAGCAAGATCAACCACTCCCAACAGCAGTTTCGCCGCAGCCCGAACCCGTAAGCCGTGGTTCACGCAAGACGCGTACCGGTGAAGTGATTTCCAGCAACATGAATAAGACGATTGTGGTGCGGACAGTGACGCGTGTGCCCCACCCCAAGTTCGGCAAGATCGTAAAGCAAATGAGAAAATTTTATGCCCATGATGAACAGAACCAGGCGAAAACCGGCGACACGGTTCGCATTATGGAGACAAGGCCGTTAAGCAAACTAAAGCGGTGGCGTTTGGTGGAGGTTCTACAGAAGTAAGAACGGCGGGAAGAATAACGCTAAACGGAAACGGAGGATTCTCATGGTGCAACTTCGATCACGACTGGATGTGGCAGACAACAGCGGTGCGCGCATGGCGACAATGATCGGCGTAATAGGCAAACAGACCCGCTACGCCGGCATCGGTGATGTGATTACTGCGAATGTGAAGGAAGCCACCGCGAGCGGCACAGTAAAGAAGGGTGAAGTCGTGCGTGCGGTTCTCGTCCGGACGAAACAGCCGATTCGACGCGAGGACGGTTCGCTGCTTCGCTTCGATAACAACGCGATCGTGATTATTGACAAGGATTTGAATCCGCGCGGCACGCGCATTTTTGGGCCGGTTGCTCGGGAATTGCGCGAGCGCAACTTCATGAAGATCGTCTCGCTTGCCCCGGAAGTTCTATGAATCGAATCAAGTGTCACGTAAAAAAAGGCGACCAAGTCGAGGTCATCTCGGGAAATTTCCGCGGCTCTTCAGGAAAGATCCTGGCAGTGTTTCCGGGGAAACAGCGTGTCGTGGTTGAAGGCGTGCGCATCATTAAGAAGCACCTCCGCAAGTCGCAGGATAATCCGAGCGGCAAAATCGCCGAACGCGAAGGTCCAATTCATATTTCCAACGTGAAATTGATCGAGCGCGGCGCGAAACCGGTGAAAGCGCCAGAGTCGAAGGCGAAAAAGGACAAGAAGAAAGCTAGTAGTTAGTCTGTTGAAAATGGAAAACGAATTTCATCGTCATTACAAAGAGCGCGTCATGCCAGCGCTGCAAAAACTGCACGGCTACAAAAACGTTCACCAGGTTCCAAAGGTCGAGAAAGTGGTGATTAACACCTCCGTCGGTTCGCAATCAGACGTGAAGCAGGCGCTGGAAGAGGCAAAAGCCGAGCTCGCGTTGATTACGGGACAGCGCCCGATGGAAACGCTGGCCAAGAAAAGCATTTCCAATTTCAAATTGCGAAAAGATCAGGCGATTGGAGCAAAGGTAACGTTGCGCGGAGAGCGCATGTACGAATTTCTCGAGCGCTTCATAAAAGCCGCGCTGCCGCGCATTCGCGATTTTCGCGGGGTGTCTCCGCGTTGTTTTGACAAGCACGGCAACTACACTCTGGGAATCTCGGATCAATCGATTTTCCCTGAAGTCGAGCTCGATAAAATCAAGCGCAACATCGGATTTGATGTTACAATCGTCACCACGGCTCAAACGGACGAGGAAGCCAAATCGCTCTTGAGCGAAATGGGGATGCCGTTTAGCGACCGGGCGAAAAAGCCCGCCGCGCAGCCCGCCTGATTTTTTCATGAGCACTGTTACTGATCCTATTGCCGATTTTCTGGCGCGTGTTCGCAACGGCACGCGCGCGCTGAAGCCGGAGGTGCTGGTTCCGTACTCGAGAATCAAGGCCGAGGTCGCGCGCATTTTGAAAGATGAAGGTTACATTACCGATTACTCCATTGACACGAGCGCCGCGCGCCCCCGCATTAAGATCACAAACAAGATCGCGAACCGATCGAGCGCGATCGCAGGACTGCGGCGGGTGAGCCGGCCGGGATTGCGCCGATATGTTGGCGCCGATGAAATCCCGCGTGTCCTTGGTGGAATGGGCCTGGCGATTCTGTCCACTTCGCGCGGTGTTTTGTCGGGGCGCGAAGCGAAAAAGCAAAAGGTCGGCGGTGAACTGCTGGCCTACGTGTGGTAACGATTTAACGAATCACGAAACTCATGTCACGAATCGGAAATAAAGCCGTCGAGATTCCGGATAAGGTCAAGGTCAACGTCGACAATGACGGAGCGGTTTCGGTGGAAGGACCCAAGGGAAAACTCCAATGGAAGCTTCCGCGTAACATCCGTGCAAGCGTCGAGGGTAACCGGGTGTCTGTTGTACGTGAAGCAGAAACGCGCAGCGCGAAAGCGTTACACGGACTCTCTCGCAGCCTCGTGCATAACATGGTGCAGGGAGTGAGTGAAGGTTTCGCCAAGCAACTGGAGATCGAAGGAGTCGGTTTCAGGGCTGCCGTCCAAGGATCGATCCTTAATTTGAGCCTCGGCTTTTCGCATCCGGTTCGATTTTCGATTCCAGAGAACATTAAAATCACAGTTGCGGACAACACGAAAATTACGATCCAAGGCGTCGACAAAAAACTGGTCGGGCAGGTGGCGGCGGACATTCGTTGTTTTTATCCTCCGGAACCGTACAAGGGCAAAGGCGTTCGGTACGCGGGCGAGCAGATTCGTCGCAAAGAGGGCAAGACTGTTCAATAAGTATGGCGACGTTTCGTAAGGCAGCGCGGCAGCGTGTTCATCGAAGGATCAGGAAAAAGGTCGCAGGTACCGCGGAACGACCGCGACTGGCGG
>JBGPNR010000183.1:0-4709 GCA_041487635.1 Candidatus Udaeobacter sp.
CTGAATCTTCAACTGCATCAGGCGAACCTGCCGGAAGTTCCGCCTGCGGACTTTCGATTCAGTCAAACCGGATTCGGCCTCAAGCTACAGCTAGACCTGACGCTTTCCGAAAAGCTCGATTCTTCATTAATCGAGCGCGAGCTTCTGCGCGCAATCTTACTCGAGATGATTTATCGAAAAGAATCGCATCTCGCTGCCGGCACGGTGTTCGTCGAGCCACCGGATTGGTTGCTTGATGGAGTGCTTGCGCTCGCGCCTGGGCGCGATCGCGAATACTTACTCGAGACGCTTACTACGGCGAATAAAACCGTGCCTCTCGAGACGTTTCTCCGTCAACGGCCAGAACTTCTCGATTCGGCGGGCCGCGTGCTTTACCGCGCGCACTCTTTTGCGCTGGTGCAGATGCTCATCGATGCGAGGGACGGCCCTGGCCGCCTGGCGCAGTACATCGGTCATCTACCTGACGCCTCCAACGAACCGCTGACCAATTTGAAGGCGCACTTCCCGTTCCTTGTTGCTGATGCGGAGGGAAGCTGGCAGTTGATCTTACGGCGGGCGAGAAATTTCCAGACGTACCAGTTACTGACCTTCGCCGGAAGCGAGCAGCGCCTCGCTGAATTGTTGAGCGTGAAAATCTCGCAAGCAAACAAGCCGGCCAAGGTGGCAACGCTTGACGACCTTGCGAAGCGTAAGATTTCTCCAGGCGAGAAGATGGCGCTGAGTCAGCTGAACCGAGATTTACTTGTGTTTGTTGCCCAAGCCAACCCGGTTTTGCGTCCGATCGCGCGTGAATACGAGCAGATCATTGCGCTGCTTGCCCGCGGGAAAAGGAGAGGAGTTGCGAAGCATTTGTCGCATTTGGATGCTACTCGCAAACAACTTGCCGCTCGAATGAGCGATATTGACGACTACATGAATTGGTTCGAAGCGACTCAAATGAAGAACGGCAGTGGTAATTTTGCTGATTATCTCAAAGCGGTGGATCAATCGCAGAGCTCACCTTCAAAGCGACACGATCCGCTCTCGGTTTATGTCGATGCGCTGGAGGATCAGGTCGAAAACTGAAAACGCGACCACGAATGGAGATTGGATGGATCAGTTGCTGCTTTCCAGCTTGGCGGCTATCTTAAGGAGCGCGCTCTGAACGCGCATATCTCCTAATGCAAAAAATTGGGTTTGCCGAGGCTCTCGATTCCATTGTTGTAAGCGATCCACGTTATCAGCGGGACGCTTATGTCTTTTTGCGTGACGCGCTCGATTTCACGACGAAGCAACAGAAGAAAATCAAAGGCGTCAGCGTGCGACACGTAACCGGGCCGGAGTTGCTCGACGGTGTGCGGCGGTACGCTCTCAAGGAATTTGGACCTATGGTGATAACCGTCTTCGATAACTGGGGAATCCATTCCTGCGAGGACGTTGGGAACATCGTCTTTAACCTGATCGGCGCTGGCGTATTCGGGAAGACCGAGGATGATTCGATCGAACATTTCAAGAACGTTTATGATTTTGAAGAGGTTTTTGTGAAGCCGTTCGCACCGGGAAAACCGCCGACGGCGAAAGCGCCATCGCATTTGCCGGCGCGAAGGCCCGCCACCTCGAGCAAGTGAATCTTGACCGTCGATCACCGATCACTGCGATCGACGCACCAAGATAATCAGAATGAATCGTATCCCAGTGGCGAAATTTCTCTCAGCGGCTCTATTACTTGGCATGGTTAATCTGAAAGCTGCGTCGACCGAGCCTTCGTCTGTCATCAACTTTCCGCCAAGCACGGCGCAGAAATGGATTCTGCCGAACGGACTGACGATTATCGTTCAGGAAGATCGCAGCGCGCCGGTGGCAAGCGTGCAGGCGTGGTGCGCTACCGGAAGCATCGACGAAGATCAACATCTGGGCGCCGGTTTGTCCCATATCCTCGAGCACATGCTCTTCAAGGGAACGAAAACCCGGGGGAAAAATGAGATCGCCCAAAAAATCCAGGACGTAGGCGGCTACATTAACGCGTACACGTCATTTGATCGCACGGTTTTTTGGATCGACGTGCCGAAAGACGGCGTCACAACCGCGCTCGACATTTTGGCCGACGCGATGATGAATTCAACTCTGCCGCCCGAAGAATACCAAAAAGAGCAGGAAGTGATCCGGCGCGAGTTTGCCATGGGCATGGATGATCCCGATCGCGTGGCTGGGTTGCTTCTTTTTGCGACCGCTTATCAGCGGCATCCCTATCGTTTTCCGGTGATCGGTGAACTCGAAATCTACAATCAGCTCACCCAGGAGCAGGTGATGCAATATTACAAAACGCGCTACGTCCCCAACAATCTCACGTTCCTCGTGGTTGGGGATGTGGATGCGCAAAAAGTGCGACAGCAGCTAACGGAGTTGTTCAAGCCGTATCCGGAGAAATCGCTCCAGCCGGTATTCGTTCCCGCGGAACCGCCGCAACTTGGCCGGCGCGAAGTGCACCAGGAATTTTCGACGGAACTGACGCATCTCTCGCTCGCATGGCACATTCCAGAAGTAACAAACCCGGACGTTCCCGCGCTCGATCTTCTCTCGACCATACTAGGCGACGGTCGCAGCTCGCGGTTATACCGGCGCGTGCGCGAAGAAGCCGGTTTGGCGTTCAGCATATCTGCATTCTCATACACGCCGGGCGATCCAGGCTTATTTGGCATCGATGCTACTGTCGATCCAAAGAAACGTGACGCAGCTGAGCAATTGGCTCTGCGCATTGTCGACGAGGTGAAGCAGACCGGTGTCACCGCAGAAGAATTGGCGAAGGCAAAAAAAATCACGCTTAGTCATCATCTCGGAGCGCTTACGACGATGCGTGGCCAAGCCTCAGACATCGGCTCGAACTGGTTGCTAACGCGCGATCTGAATTTCAGCCGGCATTATCTCGATGCTGTCCAGAAGGTAACCCTCGATGACATCAAACGCGTCGCCGCGAATTATCTGACGGAAAACAATCTCACCGTCGTCTCGTTGAATCCAAAGGGCTCGCTGACGGGCAAAGCCGAGGCCGAAAAACCAGTCGCCGCGGGTGAGATTCAAAAATTTGATCTCTCAAATGGATTGCGACTGGTCGTGCGCGAAGACCCGCGGCTGCCACTAGTCGGGATGGGCGTCGTTTTTCGTGGCGGTCTTCTCGCCGAGACACCGCAGACAAATGGCATCACGCGTTTGATGGCCAAGGTGCTGTTGAAAGGAACCAAGACGCGCACTGCCGAGCAAATCGCTAACGAGATCGAAGCAGTAGGCGGTTCCATTTCGAGCGACGCCGGTAACAACAGTTTCAGCGTGTCAGTCGATGTCATGAAGCCCGACGTGAAATTAGGCGTGGACTTGCTCTCGGACGTGTTGCTCAATGCAACGTTCCCGGAAAAAGCGGTCGCGCGTGAGAAGGAAATTCAGATCGCTGCAATCCAGCAGGAGGAGGAGCAGTTGACGACGGTCGCGCGCAACATCATGCGGCAGGCGCTGTTTCCGCAGCATCCGTACGCCTTGCGCTCAAACGGTTCGGTCGAGGCTGTCCGGCGATTGACCCAAAAAGATTTACTGGAATTTCGTGACCGTTATGTGGTCGCCAAGAACGGCGTCATCTACGTTTTTGGCGATGTTAAAGCAGCCGAGGTAAAGCAGCTCATCGAGCAGACGCTTGCGAAAATGAATCCGGGCGCGCTTGCTCTCACCGACGCAAAGGCTTCGGTCCCGCTGGGCAAACCGGAAACCGTGGAAAGTCGCAAGGACAAAGCGCAAGGCGTAATCATGGTCGGATTTCGCGGCGCGAGCATGTCGAGCCCTGACCGCTACGCGCTCGAATTAATCGATGAGGCAAGCAGCGATCTCGGATCGCGTTTCTTCGTTCGTATTCGTGAGCAAATGGGACTGGCCTATTACGTCGGCGCAAGCCAAATGCAAGGCCTGGTGCCGGGACTCTTTGCATTTTACCTCGGCACCGATCCGCAAAAGATTGAGCCGGTGAAGACCGCGTTGCTTGATGAAATTCACAAGCTCGCTAACGATGGGCTTACCCCCGAGGAATTGGCGCGGGCGAAAAAGAAATTGATTGGACAACAGGAGATCGCCAATCAAAGCAACGACGCTTTTGGTTATCACTGCGCGTTGGACGAGCTATACGGGCTGGGCTTTGATTACTACAAACGGCTCGAGCACGATGTGAATGCGGTGACGCTCGAAGATATCAGGCAAGTGGCGGCAAGATATTTTCGCGACCAACCGTATGTTTTGGCAACTGTGCGACCGCCAGAAGGTTCCGCAGCCGCGAAACAGAAATGAGCCATGGCTGAAGTCCAAAAAACAACACAAAGCGGCGAGCTTTCGCAGCGTTTCATTGAATTTGTCGTGATGCACGCGCAGAACGCCGCGCTGTTTCTCGGCCAGATTCCAAACCCAAAAACCGGCGAGGGCGAAGTGAACCTGGACCTGGCCAGAATGTTCATCGATCAATTGGCCATGATTCAGGAAAAAACGCGCGGCAACCTGACGAACGAAGAAGCAACCATATTGCGCAACACTCTTTCCAATTTGCAGATGGCCTATGTGGAGGTTGCGCGGGAATCTGGTGGGGCGCGACCGGAGTCTGCTCGCCGTGGCGATGGCGCGCTGCAGACCGAAGCCGCGCAGGCACAAACACCGGCGGAACAACCACCAGCAGGCACTCCGGAGCCATCAGCGCCGATCAC
>JBGPNR010000184.1:0-4709 GCA_041487635.1 Candidatus Udaeobacter sp.
AAGGACCAGGGAATTGCTGAATACAACGCGCGCTATCGGGCGAGAAAAGCGCACGAAAATGAGGCCGGTCATCGCCGCGAGTAAAAATATCCCGGTCATGATTTCGACCGTGCTGATCACGTGACCGTAAAGCGTTTGCGGATACATGTGGCCATAGCCAACCGTGGCCAGTGTTTGCACGCTGAAAAAGAAGTAATCAAAAAACCAATGCCCACCGGTGCTGCCGGCGATACTGTCTTGCTGGAGGCTATAAAGCGTGGCGAAAAAAAGGTTTAGCCCGACGTAAAGACTGGCGACAAACGCGGCGAACTGCGGCCACCTTAAACCGAGGAGCCAACGATAGACATCGCGCCACCGCCAGGCGTCTGTCCCGACTTTCACGAATTCGACCTGACCAGTGCGGATGGAAACGTGACTCGGCTTCCGCTGCCGCTTCTTCGTCCTCTTTCCGCTCATCTCGATCTAATCTGCGGACATTGGCAATTGGTCAACAAATCCAGCGATGGTTTCGAGAATTTTCCGATCCACGTCTTCCTGCGTTTCGCTCTTTAGCTCGAGCTGGCGCTTCGGGGCCCGCAATGAATGGTCCCCGCCTTCGACGATGTGCAAAAAGTTCGGTGCCTTCATTTCTCTGCGCACCTGCTCAAGGAGATCCAAGGGACAAAGCGGATCGCGCGTGCCTTGCACAAACAGGATTGGCGTATTCAGCGCTCGCAAAACTTCGTCCCGGAGTTTTGTGCGATCGCCCATCGCGCAAAGCGGATATCCGAGACAAACAAGCGCGCCCACTTTTTCTTCGAGCGACACATGACAGCCGATGCGGCCCCCCATGCTCTTGCCAATCAAGATGGTCCATCCGGCCGTATGCCTTTCTCGCGCCTGCCTCAATACTTTCCGGTGTGCCGCGATCAGTTTTGGCAAAGGATCGGGACGTTTCCGACCCTCGCGCATGTAGTCATAATCGAGACTCTCAACGTCACCGATTTCGTAAAAACGAACTTTCCAATTTTGCATCCAGGGATGGGATGACGGTGCGCCCGCGCCGGGAGCGAACAAGATTAAAGGTTTCATATGCTCCGCCGACGGCGGTCTGGCATCCCTGTAACCTGCCGCGGTCAGGAAAAAAGTCTTGGCAACACGTTAGCAACAAAATCCACCAAGCCGTGGCCGATCATGTTGGCCACGAGATCGCGACGCCACAAATAAAATCCGGTCAGGATTATACCCGCCGCGAACGCGATTAGAATATTTGCAGCGCCTCCGGACCAATGGCCAAGCGAAAAAATAACCAGCGGAATTGTGACGGACCAGAAGGGTCCGAGACCGATCATTCGCAGGCGTTCGATGGCGTAACCGCGGTAAAATAATTCTTCCACCACTCCAGCGCGCAAAACGATCATTGTAATTAACCAAAGCGGCAATTTCTCGAATGCGGCGGAACCCGGACCGTGTCCGTACCCCGTGAGATAAGCAAGGCCACCGACGATTCCCGCCGATACGATCGCGATCACCAATCCCCAGGCAATCGATTTCCACCAGCGACATGTGCCGAGACCGATTGACCTAAACGATAAACGTTCGCCGCGACGGATAATAACCAGGAGAGCGGCTGCGCTCGCCCAGATCAGCGTCTCCTTCAGAATTGCCGAGGCAAACGTGATCTCGGGTACAAAAAACGCCACCGCATAGCGAATCACGACCATCGCGAAGAGCGAGATGAGTAGTCCCGCCAAAGTGGCGCTCGAAATTTTCGTCGCGACAGAAGCCTGGCTGTTCACTGGAGATAAAGGCTGCTCGTCTGCTTCCATCGATTTCCATTAAGATGCCGCAGGGCACAGTTTGGATTCAAGGAAATCATAGATGCCTTTCCGCGACGCCGGAATTTGACCAGGCAATCGCCTGTCGCCTTATTGCACGGTCACAAGTGTGCCGACCGGAATTTCCGAGAAGAATTTGCGAGCAGCGTCCTCGGGCAATCGGATGCAGCCGTGCGACGCCGGATGATTCGGAACGTACCCCGCGTGCATTCCAAAATCGAGACAACTCAGCCGCATGAAATACGGCATGTCTACGTGGTAGATCGTGGAACGATGGTTTCGTTCCTTGTTGGTGATCACAAATTCGCCTCTTTTAGTCGAATAACCTGGTCGCCCAGTCGAACATTGCGTGCGATACACTGGAACGCCGTTTTTAACGAGAGCGACGCGTTGCAATTCGAGAGAAATTTCGAGGCGCAACCGATCCGGCGATGGTCCGCCGCCGAGAAGAATTTGTGCGGCACGCCAGTGACCCGTTTCAGCGGCAATATCCAACGCCGACATTTTGTTTCGACTCGTCAATCGGCTCCGGTTGGCGCCCGCATTGATCAGAGCGCTCACGTAGTCGTCCTGTCCAAGCCCGGCGGCAAGCATCGCGACAGTAAGATTCCTATCTTCTTCCACGTAGCTGCGAAGCGCATTCGACGAGAGCATAGCTAGAAAATCCTTATCACATTGAGACGGAAGAACAGTGTTAGGGTCGGCTCCACAAGCCAAAAGCGTGCTGAAAAGAGAGGAGTTGTTTCCCGCAATGGAATAGGCAAGAAACGGCACCTTCTTCCCCTCAGGTGTCGGAGGCGCTGAATGTTTGCCAAGAAGCAATCGGATTTGCTCCTTTTTCCCGGCTTGGAGGGCTGCGGTCAGAGCACGTCGCGTACTGCTTGTCCACTGCGGCGCTGGTGGTAAGCGCTCCATCACAGTGTTGATGATTTCCTGATCGCCACCGTCTAGAGCGAAACCCAAAAGGTCCCGCCCGTCCGCGCACGGAACTTCGGGGCGAAGCTTGGTTGAGCGCTCCAGAAGTAGTCTGAACGTCGCTGGGTTTCCGTGCATGGCTGCTGCCATCAGCGGCGTAAAGCCGTTCTTATCTGCGACATCAACCAGCGCCCCGACGTCAAGCAATCGTTGAGCCGTTTTCCAATTTTGCTGAGACGTTGCGATCAGCAGCGGCGTGCCCCCCTGCGCATCACGCCCGTTTGGGTCGACGCGCTCGATCAGGCACAAGTCGATAAGGGAATCGCGCTGAATCGTGACAGCCCGCACGAGTTCTTCCGGCGAGATGATAACGCGCGCAGGAGGTTCTGGCCCAATGGCCATTGCCCACAAAAGGACCAAAATCAAAATTGCAACGCCGGCCGGGAAGATGACTCGCCTCTTGAACGCGTCCATATGCAGGGTTGGGCTGGGAATTATACGAGCTTCGTCAACAAATGTCGTATAGCTCCGACGGAAGCGCGAGCCCGACTTCGAGTAAGCCGGGATTGGACGCAGCCAGTTGAACGTTGCATGTTCCCTGCTGTCCAAATTCCAATCCATGCGTTTGTCCATTTTTACCCTGTGCGTTGCACTGAGTACGTCGTTTGCAGCGCAACCTGAGGTCGCCCCGAATTCCACCGTTCCGCCGAATGATTTCCGGGCGGAAGCGGGCAAGGACGTCGTTCACCAATTGAACGACGCTTTTGCCAAAGTCTTCGAAACTGTCGCGCCGAGCGTGGTCATTATTGAGGTTTCAAAAAAGAACGACCTGAGCGAGACCTCGCCGCTCGACGACCTGTTCTTTCAGGGGCCGCCCGATGAAAATAATCCACGCCGAAATCCCGGCGGGCAGCGTCCGGTCCAAAGCGAAGGCTCTGGTTTTATCGTGCGGCCTGATGGCTACATTTTCACGAACTTTCACGTGGTAGAAGGCGCAGATAAAATCGACGTGAAGTTAAGAGACGGGCGGAATTTTTTAGGAACGGTAGTGGGTACGGACGAGAAAACCGATATCGCCGTCATCAAGATCGACGCGAAAGATCTGTCAGTCGTCCAGCTTGGGGACAGCGATGCTGTGCGGGTTGGGCAGTTTGCGTTTGCGATCGGCGCGCCGTTCAAGCTCGACTACACGTTTACCTACGGAGTAATCAGCGGCAAAAGCCGGAGCAAATTGTTTCAGGCAGGCGGCTATTCGATCTCAGATTATCTGCAGACCGATGCCTCAATTAACCCGGGTAACAGCGGCGGACCGCTGTGCGACATCGATGGCAAGGTGATTGGGATGAACACGCTGATCAATGGCATGAACCGCGGACTGGGCTTTGCAATTCCAATCAACATGGCAAAAGAAATCGGTACCGAGCTGGTCGCCGGCCATAAGATCATGCGCCCGTGGCTGGGCATCCGGATCGAAACGCTCGGTGACGATCCGACGATTCGGGATTTGTTTAAGGGCGCCGATAAAGGAGTCGTAGTGCGCACGATCGAAGCCGATGCGCCTGCGTCCAAAAGCGACTTGAAGCCGTTCGACGTAATCACCCAGATAGACGGAACGCCGATCGAAACAGACTCACAGCTTCAGCACGAGATCCTGAAAAAGAAAATCGGCCAAAATGTCCAACTTGCCGTTTGGCGCAAAGGCCAAACGATCAAAGTCCCTATCAAACTTGGCGAATTACCTAGCGAGATCGCGCGAGCGTCAAATACTTTGCCGACCCAGCCGCGGCAACCGTCACAGGAAAATGTCGGCAAGTTTGGATTGCAAGTGCAGGAATTGACGGAGGAGGTCGCGAAGCGCTTGAAGCTTCCGGTTCAACAGGGAGTGATTGTAACGAATGTGGACGACAACAGCATCGCTGCGGCGCAGGACATCCAGCGCGAAGACGTCATTACCGAAGTGGACGGCAAACCGGTTAC
>JBGPNR010000185.1:0-4691 GCA_041487635.1 Candidatus Udaeobacter sp.
CTAGCGGGCCTTTTTCCCCTTCGGGGCGCAGTCTTGCATCGACCGCCCAAATGTTTCCCTCGGCAGTCGGGTGCGCCATGGCGGTCAGGAGCTTTTGCGTGGCGCGATTGTCGTCGCCAACGAATAAAACGTCCAAGTCCGCGCCGTAACTGAGCTCGCGTCCACCAAATTTGCCGAGCGCGATGGTGGTTACTTGCTCGTTGCCAAAAAGTCTGGCCGTAAAAAGCAGACACGCTTCGGCCACGCCCGAAAGCTCGGTGAAGGTCGCTGCCGGGCTGGCAAGCCCGAAAACTTCGCGCAGAATGATGCGCAAGATTTGCCGCTGCCGGTAGGCGCGAATCGGATCGAGATTGTTCGCGTCCGCGCCGGACAATTCGAGCCGCCGTAGATTCTCTGCAACCGATCGCGATTGATGAAACCCGGGGTCTCGTGTGACGTCTTCTAGAAGTTGTGGGCGGCGGATTAGAAGCTCGCCGGCAAAGCGACTGGCGGCGAGAGTCTTCACGAATAACTCGAGCAAGCGAGGATTTGCGACCAGCAGCTCAAAGAACAAGCTGCGCAAACCATAAGCTTCCACGAAGCGAACGAATTGATTTAGAGTTGCATCCGGATCGGCGCTCCTGGCCAGCCATTCGAGCAAAATTGGACGCAGCTTCCCAAATATCTGCCGTGTCCGTGGCGCGATGTGGAAGCCGGCAGCGCTTTGAGCCAGATCGGTGAATGCCTTCGCAGCGCGTTTCTGATCGGTGAAAATTTCCAGATGGTTTGCCTCAAGTGGCTCGGCCGGAGTCGCGGGCGTTTTCGAGATGATCCGTTCGAAAATCGGACGAACAGCCCGCATCCTTTCGTGCAACACCGCGGTGAAATCTTCGCTGGACGAGAAACGGAGGCTAAGTGCGAGGCGTCGCAGAGCTGCTTGATCTCGAGGAACAACGTGCGTTTGCTGCTCCGCCTCGATCTGCAAACGATGCTCAACCCGGCGGAGAAACCGGTAGGTGTTGTCCAAGGCCAGCACTTCAGAGCTCGGAAGAAGGTCCAATTCACGAAGCGCTCGCAACGCCTTGAGCATACCGGGTTCCTGCAGGAACGGATGACGGGCTCCGTGGATCAGCTGCAAGGTCTGCACGATGAATTCGATCTCGCGAATCCCGCCGCGTCCAAGTTTCACGTCGCGTTCCAGCTTGTCCGCGCCGACTATGTCGCGCTCGATGCGCCGCTTGATACTGGCGATCTCATCCAGCAAGTCGGGCGACGCGCTTTTGGGGTAAATAAAAGGCTGATGTTGCCGTAGGAATTCGTAAGCCAGTTCGGGGCTGCCGCCGATTCCGCGCGCCTTGATCAGCGCAAGGCGTTCCCAGGTTTCGCCGAACCCGGCATAATAATTTTCCATGCTTTCGAGCGAGCGGGCCAATGGCCCCGCCGAGCCTTCCGGTCGCAGACGCAGATCGACGCGGAAAAGCGAGCCAGCCGGATGCTGAGTTGAAAACGTTTCGAGGATTCTTTTTCCCAGCCGGTTAAAGAATTCGTGATAGGAAATGTGTGCTGTGAGCTGGCCTTCCTCACTGTAGAGAAAAAGGAGATCGACGTCTGAGCTGTGATTTAGCTCCCCGCCGCCAAGCTTGCCCAGTGCAAGAATGGCGAATTCCGCCGTTGGCGAACCATACTGTTGCCGCAATTCCGTGTTCCAATGTTCGAACACATTGCGGATACAAATTTCCGCCACCTGCGAAAGCTCACCGGTGGTTTCCTCCAGCGACGCCACGTTTGCAAGCTCGCGTACGGCAATGCGCGTCATCTCACGGCCCTTCCAAAAACGAAGCGCAGAAAAACCCTGGTCTGCGATCGAGTTGCCAGCCGATCTCTGCAAGTAGCCCAGCATCTCCGCATAGCCGCGAGGCGCACAGCAGATTTGCGGCTGGCAAAGCCACAGAAGGCTGTCCGGGTCGTGCGTGAGGCGGGCCGCGCAAATACTGGAGACAGCAAGAAGATGAAGCAGGGCAGCCTCGCCCAACGGAAATTGTTCGACCACATCGGCAAGAGGCTGGGCGGTTTCCGGCCAATGTTCCCTAAGATGAATCAAAACAGTTTCGACCTGTGCCGGGTTAATTGAAGCAGCAGCTTTTTCGCGAATCCAATGATCACTACGAGGCATCGTGCAGAACATCACGCGGATTTCAGCCAAGACCAGCTGGTTAGCGCGGCTCTTTTGACGCGGAGTGCGCAAAACAAGTGCAATTTCATGTTACATATGTAACACAAAATGATCGGGCTCAGGGCGGAGGCGCCAGAACCCGAAGCTCTCTCTCCCGAATTCGGAAATCAACCGGGCAATTGCCCGCCAGTTCGCCATCGAGCTCTAGGGGAACGTTTTGTTCACTGGTTATGCGCAGGCGCGGTGTTTGAAAATATTCAACTTCCGGGACGCGAATGTCGGAGGTGAATACAACGTCGTGGAGATATTTGATAATTTCGAGGTAGCCTAGCCGTTTGAACACGACGACATCAAACAATCCATCATCTATAACGGCGTGTTTGAAAAATGGGAAAGGTCCTCCATAAAGGCGCCCGTTACCGATCAGGACAAACGATCCTTCGCTCACAGGAGCGTTATCGGACTCGATAAACAGCTTGGGTGGTTGTCGCGCCGCAATCTGCGCTGCGGAGATGAGATAGCTTAGCGGTCCGAAACTGCGTTTTAACGCGAGGCTGGTTTCCTTTACTACTTGAGCGTCGAGCCCGACGCCGCCAAGCTGTACGAAGTATTTTCCGTTCGCGCTCGGCAAATCGACGCGACGCATATTCGCGCCTTCGATAATGCCCCAGCAAAGCTCGAGATCGTGCAACGGCAAGCCAAGCTCCATCGCGAAAACGTTTACCGTCCCCAGTGGAAGAAGGCCCAGTGCGGCATTGCTGCCCGCGAGCCCGTTTGCCACCTGATTAACCGTTCCATCGCCGCCGGCTGCAACAATTCGCGCAAAGCCGTCCTCAACAGCACGCCGGGCCAGCGCTTCCGCCCCGCCCGGATGCGATGTAACTCGGATCGGGCATCCGCGGGCAATCGATTCGACGCGGTCTTGCCAATCTCGAAGCGTTTCGGGACTGCCTGCCGTCGGATTGAGAATGACAACTGTATTAGTCACATGGGAAAAGTAACTGGGGCTTTAGTCTTTTCTTCAAACTCGCGCTGCGTAACGTTTCGAGGGTGAAAAAATTGCGCCGCGTCGCCTTGATTGCTTTAGGTGCGGTGATTGCGCTCGGCGCGATTCTCCTGGTCGGCGTGAACCTGTATGTGCAATCCAAAGGCACACAAGCAAAGATTCAGCAGGAACTCAGCCGAAGCCTCGGCACCACGCTGGAAATTCGTAGCATGAGCGTGACCCCATGGAGTGGACTTCAACTCAGCGGCATTACAATTCCGCAGACGTCCTCAACGGGCCCAAGACACTTCCTGGAAGCAAAAACATTTCGGCTCCGCGTTCGGTTTCTCTCACTTTTTTCGCGAAGACTTGTGATCAAAGAAGTCTCGCTCATCGAACCCAATGTTGTCTGGCCGCAAAATGCGGAAGGAAAGTGGAGATTACCCAGTTCACAAGCAATGCCGTCGTCTGGAGTTTCGCCAAAACAGACTGCAAGCGTTTCCCAGTCGCAAGCAGAAGGCAAATTCGTAGAGAAGCACGCCGCCCCGGTGGTCACCAGTACGTCAACTGCTCTTTCTTCGCCAGCTCAGGTCACTGTCGCCCGTAGACCGCGGACACCGCGGACACAAACACCGAGACTGGCAGTGGCTCCGGAAGTTCGACGGGTTAGCGTTAAGGATGGCAATTTCAGTTTTCTCGATCGAGCGGGTGGACTGCTCGCGAGCTTTACCGGAGTGGATTTTCGTACCAACATTCGCAGCGCGTCGGCGCTTCGCGGCGATGCAATGGTAGCAAGGATTTCGTTGCGAGACCGTTTTTTTCTCGAACAACTGCGTTCCCCGCTTAGGTACGAGCCCGACGTCCTGGAACTTTCCAAGATTTCTGCCCGCGCTGCAAACGGTGAAATCAACGGCTACTTCGCGATGCAACCTGAAGCGGAGGATTCACCATTCATGACGAGCGTAGAGTTTCGCAATGTGCTCGCCGATCAGATTGTTGAAAATGCCGGCGGGCCGAAGGGAATGGTGAAGGGCGAATTGGAAGGAAGTTTCCAGGCTTCGGGGAAAACTGCCGACCCGAATGCGCTCGTTGGCAGCGGCGAAATTTTCCTGCGTGATGGGCGAGTTCAACAATATAGTTTGCTGGTGTTGCTTGGGCAGATTCTCCAGATCGAAGAACTGCAAGAGCTTCACTTGGAGCAAGCCGAGGCAAAATATCATTTGAGCCCGGGATTGGTCACGATTGACGAGTTGATCTTGCGTTCGCCGAATATTCGCCTGACTGCGAGTGGCACAGTCGCGTTTGACGGCGGGCTGCAGCTCAATTCGCGGCTGGCAATCAATGACAGAATTCGTGGCCAGCTTTTCAAACCGATTCGCGCGAATTTTCAGCCGATCGATGAGCCTGGTTATTCCGCCATCGAGTTTCAAGTCGGCGGCACGATCGATCGGCCCAGCACAAATTTGGTTGAGCGCCTGGTCGGCCGCGATCTCAGCAGCATGCTCAACAGCTTTTTTGGCGGAAAAAAGGAGCGGTCAAAAAAGAAAAAGAAAC
>JBGPNR010000186.1:0-4681 GCA_041487635.1 Candidatus Udaeobacter sp.
CTCGCGTTTTGCACATCTATTTCGGTCAAATCGCCGTCCATCTTCTGCCGTTAATTCGCGCTTGGAAAAAGCCGTCTATCGTCTCCTTTCACGGCGCCGATGTCACGGTGGAGATGAACAAGCCCGCCTATCGACAGGCTACGCGAGAGATGCTCGCCGCAGTGAAGCTGGTTTTGGTTCGCTCCGAATCGCTGCGGCGCGCACTTACCGATCTTGGTTGCGACGAAACGAAGATCGCAATTCAACGTACCGGGATTCCACTGGAGGAATTTCCTTTCCGTGAAAGGAGCTTTCCGCAGGACGGTGAATGGCGATTGGTGCAAGCCGGCCGGTTGATCGAAAAGAAAGGTCTGCCAGTTACCCTTAACGCTTTCGCAGTTTTCCTCGATCGATATCCGAATGCGACGCTGACGATTGCCGGCGAAGGACCATTGCTCGACGAACTTCAGAAGCTGACGCGCGAATTAAACATCGAGGAGCGCGTGTCATTCACTGGCTTCGTCTCGCAAGAGCAACTGCGGGAGATTTACTATCGGTCGCACATTTTCCTGCACCCGAGCCAGATTGGTCGCGACGGAAATCAGGAAGGCGTTCCAAATTCGATGCTCGAAGCAATGGCCAGCGGTCTGCCGGTATTTGCAACCGAGCATGGCGGAATTCCCGAAGCAATCGAAAACGCCGTGAGCGGCGTCCTGGTGCCGGAGCATGATCATGAAACGCTCTCGCGGGCGCTGTTGAGCGCGACCCAAGATCTGATTTTTCTTTCGCGCATCGCCCGCAGCGCCGCAGAGGTAGTTCGCAAGAACTTCGATCTGCACACACAAGCGCAACGGCTCGATGATATTTATCTGCAGATCATCGGCCGGGACGCTTGACGCCAATCCCCGCGCGATTCTTAGGGAGTGCCCGCTACTCGCAGTCCAATACTTTCTGGGATCCGCATTACTTCGAATGCCACGGCTGCATCACGTTTTGGATCCGCGGCTTGCAAGTGTCACTGACCAAAACGAAGGACAAAGTATTTCGGTCTGGGCGGCTGAACTTATACACGCCGGGTCCTCTGCAATTTTTTGGGATCGACCCTGCACGGCGAGTCTCTCGAATTGTGATCGTATCGCCTGAGACCGTATAGTTGCCCCAGATTTCTGCTTTTGGCTTTGTAGCCATTACGTGAAATGTGCCGTCAGCATTGATTGTCCACACAGTGCCGAGCGAGTTGGTCCATGTGCCCGCGAGAGCAGTTGGACCGGATGTCAAGGTCGCACAGGCACCCAAAAGCGTAAGCAAAGCGGCTGCGACAATAATTCGAAGAGATGATTGCAGTTTCATGGAGGGCATCCTGTCGCGCCGCGGCTGAAGGCGTCAAGCTTGGACTGCGGGCGAAGAGATTCGTTGCCAAGGACTTAATCTTCGACGTAGAAAGGCCGCGTGGAACAGGAGCCGTCGGCAATTCTTCGAACGCTAAGACCTAACTGGTGGAAGCGAAATTGGAGATGGTTCGTGCCCCTTGGCTGTTTCAGCATAGCGATGTTGTTCGTCGTTTTTGTCGGGTCAATCGTCCTGATCGTATTCAGCGCAGTCAAATCAAGCGACGTTTACAAAGATGCTTTGGCACGGGCCAAAACACACCCTGCCGTTATCGAGGCTTTTGGTTCGCCTGTCACAGAAGGCCTTCTTTTGTCGGGAAACACAAACGTTAACGGCGCATCCGGAGAAGCCAACCTCTCCATTCCCGTCTCCGGTCCGAAAGGAAAAGGAACAATTTACGTAGCGGCAACGAAGTCGCTTGGCCGGTGGAACTATTCCGGTCTTGTCTTGGAAATCGAACGAACGCATCAACGGATCGATCTTCTCCAACGGCCGGCTCCCGCAAGTTCGCCCTGATCAATTCTCGTGAAGGCAGCGATCAATAATCTCTCTGTTAGCGCAATTCTCCTCGCAATTCTGGGAGGAATTATCGGCATCGGGGCCGGGCTATTTCTCGGCTTCGCGCTGGGCGCGGCTCTGGCGGCTGCGTTTCACGTCTCAACATTCGAAGGCGAGGCTGGCTATTTTGCTGGTATGATCGCGATTCTCGTGACGCTTATCGTCACGCCAGTCTCGATTCTTCTCACGCTCTATTGGCGCGGCGTGAGGAGCATCTGGTTGTTCGTCGGGTTAGTGATAGTTTGTCTCTCGATAGCAGCAATCGCCGCATCCGGATTTGGAATTTGGTACGCGGCTCAACCGCATGTTTTGAACATCAATGGTCCGACGCCGCTGCTAGAATTTGAAGTTAAACCGCCGACCGGCCAGTCCATCGAAAGCCTTGCCAAAGTTGAGCCGGAGCTGGACACACCTCTCAATCGGATGCCGATGCCGGGTTACTGGCATACGGACGCACCTGAAAACTCCGGCGTGCGCGCTGGCTACATCGAACTTTATTTTCGCACGTCGAAGCGCCTGTTCGTGCTGAAATTTCCCGGCGGTGAAGACCGAATCTTCCAGCTCCATTTACCAGCCAACCCTATGAGGCCGAAATACCGCGCCTGGTCCGAGTGGCAAAACCCGGACTTCGTCGCGAAAGCCGGCGAGCAGCCTACTCGCCCCTCTGGCGGAAGCGATTATCAGATTCGGTACAAGCTGGATTATCAGGATCGGTAACGCAGCGCCGTTTACGTTTGCCGCCGCGCACGTAAGGTTCATGTATGTCGATCTCAGAGGAGCAGGTGACGAACGCGTTGAAGTCGGTGAAATATCCCGGCTTCACTCGTGACATCGTTTCTTTCGGGTTGCTCAAGTCGGTTCACATCGACGATGGCGAAGTGAAGGTGCAGCTCGCGCTGGCGACTAACGACCCAAATGTTCCAGCAGCGATCAAGAATGACGCGGAAAGTGCATTGCGAGGGATAAAAGGAGTCCGGAGCGCCAAAGTTTTGATCGACATCCACGCGCCACCAGCCGGCGCAGGAGCGGGCATGGGCGCGATGCGGATTCCAGGTATCAAACATGTCTTTGCGGTGGCGAGCGGCAAAGGCGGCGTCGGCAAATCGACGGTCGCTGCGAATCTCGCTGTCGCGCTGGAACAAACTGGCGCACGCGTTGGCTTGTGCGATTGCGACATTTACGGCCCGAGCATTTCGCTCATGTTCGGCACGCGCGAGCGGCCAACGGCCACGGAAGAGAACAAGATCGTTCCGATCGAGCAATACGGCTTGCGTCTAATGTCGATGGGATTTCTGCTCGACGATACTTCTCCGGCGATTTTACGCGGGCCGATGGTGACGCGCTACACTCAGCAATTCTTGCGGCAGGTCGAATGGGGCGAGCTGGATTATTTGGTTCTGGATCTTCCTCCCGGCACCGGGGACATCCAGCTTACGATCGTGCAAACGGTCGCCCTTTCCGGAGCGATCATCGTCACTACGCCACAGGAGGTGGCTCTCATCGACGCGCGCAAGGCTGCTACCATGTTTGACAAGGTCAACGTCCCCGTGCTCGGCTTGATCGAAAATATGAGTTACTTCATGTCTCCGTCCGACGGAAAGCGCTACGACATCTTTGGAAGCGGCGGCGGCGAACGCGAAGCCAGGCGGTTGCGAGTTCCTCTGCTCGGTCAAATTCCTATCGATATCGCCACGCGCGAAGCAGGCGATCGCGGGATACCGGTCGTGAACGAAGATCGGCAATCACCTGTGAGTACTGAGTTTAAAAGGATCGCTGAAGGGCTTCGTAAGGTTTTGCCTTAGCGCAGCATCTGCAACGGTAAGTGTAAACGCGGGTTAAATAAATCACGCAGTCGAGTCGTCGAATTCAGGTATTCGATTTTGTTGACTAGCTGCAAGTTTTATGAAAGAAAAAACGGGAATGCCGTCTTCGGAAGAAGATCAAGCTCAATTCGTCAAGGGTTCAGCGCTTTACAAGGAATTCCTTGCCGAGCGGGCGGAGATTTTGAAACACAAGTGGATTGAAAGCGAAAAAGCCGGTAAAGACATCGGCTTTGAGAGGGCTCTGCTTGATTGGATCGTGAAACATCGCTCCAACTGGCGAGAGCGGCGAAGGAAGGAGGCGCGCACCGAAAAGTCCGCCTCCTAAATTTTTTCCTTTAACGCGATCCCGCGAGGTTGCCAAGGAAACGCATGAAGAAAACAAAACAAAATTCACCCGCCGCCGTCCCGGTCATGGACGCGGAAGCAATTCGTCGCGCGCTTCGACGGGTTGCGCACGAAATTATCGAGCGCAACCCGCAGCTTGAGAAAGTTGTGCTCGCGGGAATTCCGTCGCGTGGCGTGGAGATCGCGCGGCGAATCGCCGCTTTTATTCGCGAGATCGAAAACATCAATGTTCAGACCGGCGTGATTGATGTGGCAATGCATCGCGACGACGTCGGAACGCGGGCCGAATTGCCGGTCGTGCATGCGTCGATTCTTCCCGCGCCGCTTGAGGGTCGCACGCTCATCATTGTCGATGACGTTCTCTTTACCGGTCGCACCGTTCGCGCCGCCATGGATGCGATCAGTTCCTTCGGACGTCCGGCACGAATTCAACTGGCCGCGCTGATCGATCGCGGTCATCGCGAGTTACCGATCCGAGCTGATTACGTCGGGAAGAATCTGCCGACCGCCGCGCACGAAAAGATTCAGGTCCGCCTCGAACAAACGGACGGCGAAGCCGACGCGGTTTGGCTGGGGAAATCATGAGC
>JBGPNR010000187.1:0-4651 GCA_041487635.1 Candidatus Udaeobacter sp.
CAACAAAGAGAAAAGGCGCAAGCTTGCTGCTCGCTTCAAAGACTCGAAAGACCCATTCAAGATCGTGATCGTCCGGGACATGTGGTTGACAGGTTTCGACGCGCCTGTTCTGAGCACGATGTACATCGACAAGCCGATGCGCGGTCACGGACTCATGCAAGCCATCGCGCGCGTGAATCGCATCTTCCGCGACAAGCCCGGCGGACTCGTGGTCGACTATCTTGGTCTCGCCGATCAACTGAAATATGCCCTCGCGAACTACACACAGAGCGGCGGCAAAGGCGAGCCAAGTATCGATACGGCAAAGGCAATCGCTGTGATGCTAGAGAAGCACGAAATCGCTTGCGGAATGATGCACGGCTTCGATTGGTCGCAATGGAAAGACGGGACGCCAGGCGAAAAGATGTCACTGCTTCCCGGCGCACAAGAACACATCCTGAAGCAGGAGAATGGAAAAGAACGATTCGTGCAGGTCGTTACTGAGCTATCGCAAGCGTTTGCGCTCTGCGCCGGCAGTGACCAAGCAATCGAGATTCGCGACGACATTGGGTTCTTCCAGGTCGTCAAAGCCGCACTCGCGAAACCGCGCGGCCCACGAAAGACAACCGAAGAACTCGATCACGCTGTCAGACAATTAGTCGCGAAGGCAATCGCCCCCGAAGGTGAAATCATCGACGTCTTTCAGGCCGCCGGATTGAAGCAGGCCGATATCAGCATTCTCTCCGATCAATTCCTGGCCGAAGTCCGTGGACTCAAATATAAGAACGTCGCCGCCGAGCTGCTGGCCAAGTTGTTAGGCGACGAGATCAAAATCAGATCGAAGCGCAATCTGGTTCAGAGCCGGGAGTTTTCAGAGATGCTGAAGAAGACGCTGAACGCATACCACAACCGCGCAATAGCAACGCAAGAGGTCATCGAGGAGCTGATCAAACTTGCTCAGCAATTAAAGGACGCCGATCAGCGCGGCATTGATCTTGGCCTCAACGATGAAGAGGTCGCCTTTTACGATGCGCTCGCCCAGAACAACAGCGCAGTTGAGGTAATGGGCAAAGATAACTTGAAAGTCATCGCTACCGAACTCGTCACACAGGTTCGTAAGAGCGTGACCATCGATTGGACGCTACGCGAGAGCGCGCGAGCCAAAATCAAGGTTTTGGTCAAGCGAATCCTGCGGAAACACGGCTATCCGCCAGACCTCCAAGACGAAGCAACAAAGCTTGTCCTTCAACAAGCCGAGCTCCTGTGTGCTGAATGGGCGGCGTAGCTTGTTTCGAAACATTTGCTGCAATTCGCCGCTAAAAATTGGCAAGCGTCCGGCAGCAGGTTTTCTCGGGCGATGTTATGCATCGTCGGGATGAAATTCGGATGTGCTCCTTTAATTGCGATCATCAGCATCGCCTTTCTGCAAACTGCGACGTGCGTAAATGCGCAAGAGGCGGAGGTACAGGGCGTTGAAGTTACCGGAACGGCTCCGGAAGGCGTCCTCCGCCAGGAAGCGCCGGTCGGGCCCTATAACCAGCCGTGGTGGACGACGGAGCGAACGTTCGGCACGAGCCGCGTTTATGTCCGCCCGCCGGGCACAGTGGAGTTCGTTCAGCACTGGACACCGGAGTTCAACGAAGGCGAAGTGGCGCACGCGTTCCGCGAGGAGGTCGAGATTGGTCTCCCTTACCGGTTCCAGCTCGATTTTTATCAAAACTGGAACATCGGAAAGAGCGATGCCTTCTACAAAGGCTCCAGTGTCGAGCTGCGTTATGCGCTCGCGAACTGGGGCAAGATTCCACTAAATCCGACGCTATACAGCGAGTGGAGCTTCAACGATCGTTCCGCCGACGTCTGGGAGTTGAAGCTCCTCCTGGGCGACACGTTTTGCCACCGCTGGAATTGGGCGAGCAATTTGACGTACGAAAGCGAAACTGGAGGCGAGCGCGAGAGGGAAGTTCAAATCAGCCACGCACTCACCTGTGCAGTGATCGACCGCACACTGAATGTCGGCGTCGAAGCCTTGTGGGAATACAAAACCGCCGCCGCTTCGAATAAAGCCGATTACGAATTTCTCGTCGGCCCGAGTATCAACGTGCATCCGACTCGCAACAGTTTCGTGACCGTGGCGCCGCTCTTCGGCGCGACTGCCGATTCGCCTGTGGCCGAAATTTTCGTGGTAGCAGGATTCCAATTTCGGTTCGGCGGTCCTGCTACTGAGCGCGAAGAAGGTCCGCGCGCGCCCGCATCGATGTTCGCCCGTTAGATTCAATACAAATAGCTGTAGCTGCGATGCCGCCGCGATGGCGGTTGGGTGAGCGAACGGCCAGCCGAATTTCGGGTTGCGCACCGGCGGGGGCTGTAGCATCTTCACCGCTCCCGCTCTGGAAGCTCCCGCCCTCGGGAATTTCTCTTATGGCAGATACAACAGAATTAGTACCTGAATTATTGGAAGCTGGTGTCCATTTTGGACACCAGACGAAGCGTTGGAATCCAAAGATGAAGCCCTTCATCTTTGAACAGCGCAACCAGATTTACATCATTAATTTGGACGAGACCGTTCTCCAGCTTCGGCGTGCGACGGAATTTCTTCAGGAGGTCGCGCGCCGCGGCGGCAAAATTCTGTTCGTCGGCTGCAAGAAGCAGGCGCAGGAAGCGATTAAGGAGGCGGCACTTGCTTGCGGGCAATTTTACGTGAATCAACGCTGGCTCGGCGGCACGTTGACTAATCTTGCTACTATTCGCAAGAGCATTGGGCGATTGAAGTACATCGAAGAGATCGAGCAATCGCCTGAATACAAGAAAATGGGAAAACAGGAGTTGGCTGCGCTTAATCGCGAGGCCGCCAAGCTCCGGCGCAACCTCGAGGGGATACTTGAGATGTCGCAGTTACCGGATGTCTTGGTGGTGATCGACACGCTCCGCGAGCAAAACGCCGTGAATGAGGCGCGGCGCCTCGGGATTCCAGTAGTCGCCGTTGTGGACACTAACGCCGACCCCGACATCATCGATTATCCAATTGCCGGCAATGATGATGCGATTCGCGCTATTCGCGTGATTTTGCAGAAGCTTGTGGATGCTATTGTTTCGGCAAGCAACGAAGCGCACATTCGCGAGCAGGTCGAAATGGCTGGCGTGTCGGCGTAGGCGGAAGAAAACATCCAACTCCGAAAGGATTCGCGAGCAGGCAGCCCAACGTCGAACGCCCAGCGCTCAACGCTCAACGCTCAATGAAAGCAGCAACTGAAATCGATCCCCAACTAGTGAAACAGCTCCGCGAAAAAACCAATGCGGGCTTTATGGATTGCAAGCGCGCTCTCGTCGAGAGCGGCGGTGATCTGGCCAAAGCGGAGGCGATCTTGCGGACCAAAGGCATTGCCACCGCCGGCAAGAAAGCCGCACGCGCAACGAAGGAGGGGATCGTGGCCTCCTATATTCACTTGCAAGGCAAGGTTGGCGTGCTTGTAGAAGTGAACTGTGAAACCGACTTCGTCGCGCGAAACGAGAATTTCCGCGAGTTTGTGAAAGATATCACCCTGCATATTGCGGCAGCGCATCCGCTCTACGTTAGCCGCGCGGATGTTCCCGCTAATCTGATCGAAGCCGAGCGCGAGATTTACAAAGCCCAGGTAAAAGGTAAACCGGATAATGTTGCGGAGAAGATTGTCGAAGGAAAGCTCGAGAAATTCTACAGCACCGTTTCTTTGCTCGAACAAGCGTTCATCAAAAATCCCGACGTGACCATCAAAGACTTGCTCACTGGCAAGATCGCCGAGCTAGGCGAGAACATCGTAATCCGCCGCTTTGTTCGCTATCTCGTTGGCGAGCCACTGCCAAACGAAACGTAGGTGGAACGCGTTGTCCTCAACGCGTTGTTGCGGCTCCAACATTCAAAGAGCACCCGCCGCTGCGAGCGCGCGCCGACAACTTCGCGTGCAGACAGGTGATCCGTGGGTATTTTTGGCAGAATGGGACTGGCCGAATACAAACAGAAACGCGACTTCAAGACGACAGCTGAGCCCGCAGGCAAACCGTTACCCAAAAAAGTCAAAGGCGCGTCGCGTTTCGTGATTCAAAAGCACGCTGCGCGGCGTTTGCACTACGATTTCCGACTGGAGATGGAAGGGGTGCTGAAATCGTGGGCACTGCCGAAAGGACTTCCATGGAAGCGAGGCGAAAAACATCTCGCCGTCGAAGTGGAAGATCATCCGATCGAATACGAAGACTTCGAGGGCGTAATTCCAGAAGGACAATACGGCGGCGGTACCGTGATGGTTTGGGACCGCGGCACTTATTACGTTTACGGTGAACAGCCGCTGAAATCGCTGCGCGAGGGCAAGCTTCACCTCGTTCTCGACGGGTAAAAAGCAAAAGGCGAGTGGACGTTGGTACGAATTCGTGGTCGCGATAATGAAAAGAATCAGTGGCTCATCCTGAAAACGGGAGCCGACGCCAAACCGATTTCGAAAAAACTCGAAGATCAATCGGTGAAGACACAACGCACAATGAAGCAAATCGCCGAGGAGCGCGATGCCGAGTGGGAGTCTAATCGCCAAGCGGATCAAAATCCGACGTCGCAATTTAAGGCGCGCATTCGACAGGCGATGGCAGCGAGCGGTCTGGTAGCGCGCGACCGCTCGCCACGGCGGAGCCCGCCCAAGGCGAAGGC
>JBGPNR010000188.1:0-4618 GCA_041487635.1 Candidatus Udaeobacter sp.
AGACCGATGGCCGGCGTAAAACCATGGAACGGGAAAAAGAATCCCGTGATCGTGGTCGCGACGGCTGTAACGAGAAACCATTTCGTCCAGCCATCAAGGCGTTTGCCGCCCAGCATTCCAAACAGAACAACAATGCCGGTAAAAATTGCGATGAGGCTAATCAGCGTGTGAATAACGGTGTAGATGTGCAGGATCATGATGATCCAATTACATCCGTGCTCGGTGATCGGAAAGCACGATTAGGTCCGACCGCGCCCTTGTACGTCCGGATCAGCCTTCGTACTTAAAGGACAGCTGTAATCGAGTTCGGTACTCGGTCACTTTGCCGTCCTCGATCTTCACATCCATTTTGACAACCTCGGCAATGCGCAGATCACGCAGCGTGCCCGCCGCGGTCTGCACCGCAGTCTTTGCCGCATCCTCCCAGGATTGCGCACTCGTGCCGATTACTTCCGTTACTCTGTAGACTGAATCTGTAGATTTATCTTTGCTGGCCATAACGTTTCCTTTCTATATGTGTGTCTGATCTTCCGATTACATCCGTTTCCAGGCAAGTCACGTCACGCTCGTCAATCAGCAACTTCCAGTAACCCACGACGTCGATGAACAACACGTGTCCGATCTCGAATTTTACATCTGCGGAATGGTCGGGGCGGCATCTGACTCGTGCTCACGTTTATGTGCGGCAGTGATCCGGCGCAACATTCACAAAGGTTTCAATCTATCTGGCGATGACGCCCGCATGCTCTGGCCGGAACGACGAAGAGCCGAGTGCGAAAGATTCAATTTTAGAATCCGTTCAACCTCTCGAATTGCTTGCGGATTATATTGCGCGCCGTGATCTGAATTGACGATTAACTCCGACTGTGCGCCCGGGAGATGCGAGCTCCAGTATGGAACGACACCATCGGAACTGTTCGGTGTGTCGCCTCGGCCGCGGTCTCCGATGATCGAATGATAAGGAATACCGCGCGTGATTGGCAGCTTGTTCACCGCCTCCACAAACCGATCGTTAGGCTCAAGCGTATCCACGCTATTCGGCATGCGATTTAGCGGTCTGGCTGCCGGGTCGGCGATCAGGAGCGGTTTGGTTGACGCATAGATCGAGGTGAAGAGCCGCGGAGTCCTGACAAGAGCGGCGCCGATGCGCCCGATCCAGTTCGAGGCCAGCTCGCTGCCGCGATGGGGCGTCGAGATAAATATCACCCGCTGAACGTCCGGCCGATGATCAAAAACAAGCGCCTCTTCCAAGAGTTTGCGTGTGTCGCTCGCCAGCGGGGTTTTGGCAGGAGGCGTGGCAAAAAAATCGCGCCAGATCTTGTCGCCCGCATCTGTGATCATTAATCGACAGATCAATCCTCCCATGCTGTGACCGATTAGGACCATGCGCTTGTGGTTTGGGAATACGCGCTTGATCCCATCGAGATCCTGTCGGAAGAGCGCCGCCGCGTAGGGATAAGGATAACCACTCGGGTAGCTGAAGAACCAAAACTGATAATGCTTTCTTATCGAGGGGTCATGCCGAAGGGAGTCAATCATTGGCGCCCAGCTGGCTCCTGTTTCTTGCAAGCCGTGAACGAAAATCACAGGCGTCCGCGCGGGATCGAATTGCTGCAACCGGGTAAGCATTGCTGTATCTGCATAGGCTTCCGGGTTCATGACCCGCGAGAGGCCAAGCCGTTCCGGGCGTTCACGAGCGATCAGGAGCGCCGTAGGCGCATCAAAATCAGCGGCAAGAGGAAAGGTTTGCTTGTTCAGTGTGATTCTTTCGGCGTTTAATGGATCCCTGAACTCCAAGCTCGCTTTCCGGCCGGAGAAGCGGACGATCGCGGTGATCGGCGCGTAAATGCGGCGAAGTTTGTATTGCTGACGGAAGTGCGGACTTTCTGTGCGCCCAACCACTGCAATCGGCGCGCCAAGGCCACTCACAGTCGAGTAGGTCTCGAAGAATTTTCCGCCGATCTTCAACGTGTCGCTCGGAAATAAATCGTATCGACTCGGATCATGATCCGCGTCGACGGGCTTGGGAGATACGAGAGTATAACGACCTTCATCCGTCACGACAGTGACGGGATGCCGCCACGGCTCAAGATCTGTTCGGTCGACATCTTGGACAACGCGTGCTACGGCGAAGTTGTAGATGCTGCGCGCCGATTCATCTTTTGGCTGCCGTTCCAACACTCCATACGAAATTTTAGCAGCGAGTAGATCATGGTTTAACGCGGGCACTGGCTGCTCATGTTCGGCGGCTGCCAGATATCTTTTCGCAGATTCCAGCGGACATTCCGCAACTACCGTCTTCGGGAGCTGTGCGGGCTTCGTTTTTACAACCGCAAGATGAGCGCATCCACAGCATTGGAACAAGAGAAGGGCGAAGCCACATCTGACGAAAACTTGCCACCTTTTTTGGAAAACTGATGGCATGGGTTTTGTTTTACCTTTCACCCGCCCAGTCTGTGAAATTCTTGACGAGCAGCTTCGCTAAAGGTTTGCAACACATCTATCGCGCCGCGGTTCACCATGTCTTCCAATTCCGGCAAAGTCTTACTAGGCGCGCGATAGGTGTTAACGATCAGGCGAGCAACTTTTTCGGCGCTTTCCACCGTGTTCCTCGCGGAAATAACGCGCATCTCGCTTATCATCGCGTAGAGTTCAACAAGGTTTGAGATGTCGGATATCTCGTGGACGAGGGCATCCGCATACACCTTCGAGGCTTCTTTAATAAAGGCTTTGTACAATTGCTCACGCACGGTTAGTGAGTGAGTGAGTTCCTGAACTCTGGCTTGAGTTCGCTGTGTAAGCCATGTGGCCGCGAATGATGTCACGCCGCCAACGGTCGCTCCGGCAAGCGCGGCGAGAGCCGAAATAGTTGCTGGTTCCATGATTTTCTTTCGTCTTAGTCGCTAAGTTTCATTTCGGTCATTGAACTTCGGTTACAATTTGGGATACGAGAGCGACTCGACTGTTTTTCACCTGCAGCGCTTGCATCGTTTCGGTCCATCGAGCGAAAGCGGTTGAGAGATTAGCGCCGGCATCCTCGCGCTCATCGCTAGCGGCCGCGCGCTCGATTCGCTTCGCAGCGACGCTTCGTAACTCGCTCTCCGCAGTTTTTGCAGCCGCCGGTATCTGCTGCCATTCATTCCATGCTTGATCGTTGGCGAGTGAAGTTGCGGCGACGAACACCTCCTCAGCACGTGAAAGCGTACTTTCCAAATCACCCAATGAGGTTCGATCGCGATTCGGCGACTCCTCGAACTCGAACTGGGTCAGCTCAACATAACGGCGCGTGTGATCAAAGCTCTCTGAGGTTGCCCCGATCAGAGCATGGGCTTCCGATTTTGCCGCTGCGATCGAAGTTTGAGGCCCGGGAATTTCGACCAGCCGCGCCAGTTGTTGAAGCGCCGCTCGCAATGCGGCCCGCAATCGGTCGATCGTGCGCTCGGGCCAGATATATCGGAAGACGAGTCCGGTAGCGATGAGGCCAAGAAGGATTCCAATAACGCGATTGCGGACGTTATCGAGGTCTGTGTCGGGCGCATAACCTTGGAAGACGCTGTAGAAGAAAGCGAACGCTATCTGTAAACCCGCGTAGGAGATGAGTTCTGTTCCGGTGGCGACCCAGCCGGCGATTGCTGACGCGCAGGCGACGACCACAACCAGCGAAGCGATCGTGTCCATGTGCGGCATGAGAAAGACGATGGTGAAAAGCGCGAGTGCTCCACCGATCACACAGCCGCCGATCCTGAGCACACCTTTGTGCAGGGTCGCACCGGTGCTTTCCAGCGCAATAAACGTACAGGTGATCAACGCGGTGTGGATTCCGGACCAGTCAATCGCCATATAAAAGATGTAACAAAACATCGCTGCGAAGGTGACTTTGAGCGCAAAGTGCACGTGTGCCGGATTGGTGAACGCGTCGGACACAAAAAAGCTTTTCGGTTTTGGAGGATGTGCAGGCGGGCCCGGCGCATCCGGCAAAAACAACAAGTTCAATACGAGGGTGAGTCCGACGCCGTAAGCGATCGCGACCCACAGCCAAAGGAGTCCTCGAACTAACAGTTCAGGTGAGGGGACTGCTTCTCCGACCGACTGCGAGACAGCGACAACAAAACCGATGAGGAATCCGAGTGGCCCGAGCACAAAAATGCGTGACACATACATTCCAAGAAACAGTGCGATCGCCATTCCGGGAATGCGCAGTTCAGGATGACCATAGGTGAACTTGTAAAGTAGGAGACTCGCGCCGATGCCGATGGTCAGGCCGATAAGCCCGATGACTCCGGTAACCGTCGTGAGAAACTTGCTTTCCTTTGACATGAAGAAAGGCATGTAAGCGGTGACAGACAGCTCCGGCACCTGCAGCGTCATGGAAATGATCACGCACAAAACTGCGGCAGCGACCATGATCGCGGTTCGGCGAGCGCGCGCTGGCGTGGGTGCCAACTCGCGTTTGAACCATTCAAGAGAACCAAACGGCAAGAAAACGGGTTCCGGCACAGTTGCGCTGGTCGCGCTCATGTAATTAGGGCGACATTTGCCTCTCCCTTTTCAAGGGAGAGGGTAGGGTGAGGGTTTTCTGATCTTATTTTCGTCGTGGAACCCCTCACCTCAATCCTCT
>JBGPNR010000189.1:0-4609 GCA_041487635.1 Candidatus Udaeobacter sp.
CGATGGCGCTCACATCGCTGGCCAGAAAATTTTCACCGTTGCCCACACCGAGCACGAGAGGACTTCCACGGCGCGCGCCGATCATGAAATCCGGCACATCGGCATGCACCAGCGCGATGCCATATGTGCCGATCACTTGTCGAAGCGCCGTACCAACAGCGTCAAAAAGGCGGGCCTTTTTTCCGGGAGCGTCCACGGTGCTGGCGCACGAGTCGTCGTAGATTTTTCCAATCAGATGCGCGAGTACTTCGGTGTCGGTCTCGGAACGAAAGCTCGTGTCGCCGTTGCGAATGAGTTCATCCTTCAGTGCCTGATAATTTTCGATCACCCCGTTATGGACCAGGGCCAGCTTGCCACTGGCATCGAAATGCGGATGCGCGTTTTCGTCGGTCACCTTGCCGTGCGTGGCCCAACGCGTGTGGCTGACACCCAGCGAGCCTGATACTGGTTGCTTCCGCACTAATTTTGTGAGCGCCGCAATACGTCCCGCACATTTGCGCGTTTCAAGACGGCCTTTCTCTACGACAGTGATCCCGGCTGAGTCGTAACCTCGATATTCGAGGCGACGCAGCCCGTCGAGTAAGATCGGTGTCGCCTTAGCGCGTCCAACGTATCCAACAATTCCACACATGTTTCTGAACTGTAGCGGCGGGCGTGCCGCCCGCAACGATTGCGTTTGCCGTAGCCACGCCCCCGTGGGGCGTTTACTCACGTGATGTGGAGCGCCCGGGACGGCGCACAGCGCCGTGGCTACAGCGCCACGAGTTGTTTAGGTTCGCTAGAACGGCGGCTGCATAACGCAAAAAAAGTTGCCGCAAATTGTAGCCGCCAGATTATTGATTGATAACGATGCAGCCGCAGCGCGATTCAGTTCCGAAAAATTCAACCCCGAAAGTGGAGGGGGCACTGCCACCCGGCGCACTACAGCGAACGCTTGCAATCATTATGGGCGGCGGCGCCGGCACGCGTTTGTTTCCGTTGACGAAAGATCGCGCCAAACCCGCCGTGCCGCTCGGTGGTAAATATCGGATTGTCGATATTCCGATCAGCAATTGTCTGAACTCCGGGCTGCGCTCGATCTACGTGCTCACGCAATTTAACAGCATGTCGTTACACCGACACATTCAGGCGAGTTACAAGTTCGATAATTTTTCCCGCAGCTTCGTGGACATTCTCGCTGCTCAACAAACGCCCGCTGGTTCGCAATGGTACCAGGGAACTGCCGACGCGGTCCGGCAAAACATGCGCTACTTCCTCGAGCGGCCGTATGATTATTACCTGATCCTAAGCGGCGATCAGCTTTATCGAATGGATTTTCGAGAAATTCTGCATCAGCACATCCGATTGGGCGCGGACATTACACTGGCGACCAAACCGGTAGCGCAACAGCAGGTTTCCGAGTTTGGCATTATGCAGAGCGGCGTCGACCGCCGCATCACCGGGTTCATCGAGAAACCGGCAGATGAATCGGAGTTGCGGGAGATGAAGATGAGCCGGGAGCTGCTCCGCGCCATCGGTTCTAATGAAGAAGAAGAACTATTTCAGGCGTCGATGGGGATTTACGTTTTTAACCGGAGCGTGCTCATAGAATCTTTGACGAGCGATCTGTTCGATTTCGGGAAACACATTATCCCATCATCGATCAAAGATCGGCACGTCAGCGCATTCATCTTTAAGGGTTATTGGGAGGACATCGGAACAATTCGAGCGTTTTACGAGGCGAACCTCGATCTTACGGACGTCGTGCCTGAATACAGTTTTTTCGAACCCGAGTCTCCGATCTATACGCATCCACGTTTTTTGCCGGGAAGCAAAATTAACGGCGCCACCCTACGGCAGGCGATTATCTCTGATGGCTGCATCATCTCGGACGCTCATCTCGAGCGCTGCGTCGTGGGAATACGCAGCGTTATCCAAAGCGGTGCCACGATTCGAAACAGCATCGTGATGGGCGCGGATTATTTTGAATTAGGCCAAACGGATTCGTCGCAGCCGCGCATCGGCATCGGGCGCAACTGCGTGATCGACCGCGCCATTATCGACAAAAACGCGCGCATCGCGGACGGCGTCGTGATCACACCCGAAGGCAAACCGCCGAACTTCGATGCGGATAATTACTTCATTCGCGACGGCATCGCGGTGATACCGAAAAACGCCGTCATTCCAGCCGGTTTCTGGATTTGATCGGAACTTCTGTAGGCGTCGCTGTGCTCAGCGCGGTTGACCTAAGACGCGCGCAAGTCCGCCGAGGAGGCCGGACGCTCCAGTGTTTCTGCTAACGTCTGTCGGTCATCGCCTGGAACTGCCCACCCGTTTCCCATTTTTCCTGTTTATTCCACGGCATCGTTGAATCGTGATGATCATCTGGATCTTGAACCAGGGCAGTTTGCTTCTGTGTTGCACACGAGGTCATGGCTACCACGAATGCACACAGCAAAACGGGGACGACAATCGTTCGAAGGTTACGGACTTGTGCCAGCATATATCACACTGTCTCCGGGTTGTACTTGGACGCCACGCGCCACACTGTTGGTAATGATATCGCCGATAGCCGTCGCGGGTTCAACTGAAGAAATGCGAATTTTTCCAATCAGGGTCCCATCCCGCAGAACAAGCATTTCAGAGTTGGTCTCGACGCCGTTCCGAGCACCGAGATTTAACACCACGAAGTTGTAAGCCTGATTGTAGGCGAGCACGGCGCCGTGCACACCTGCGCGATGGGAACTGACTGTTTCTCGCTGAGTGCTTGCAGTTTCGCGCCGTTTTTTCGTTTCCTTTGGCTGGCCTGAACGCCCCTGGCTATCCTGGATCTTTTCGGCGAGGAACGCTTTTTCCTTTTCCGCGCTATCGAGTTGACGGCGGAGATCATCGAGTTGCGATTGCAATGCAGCGGTCTGCGCACTCTCGGCGGGAGAACTGCCAGCGATGGAAGGGTTAGGGTTCTTTCCCGCTTCTTCTACGCGCTTTTGGAGCGAAGCGATCTCTTGCTGATTGGCATCCAGTTTGGCTTGCAGATCGGTTTTCTCTTTTTGGGCTTGCGCCAGTTCTGCTTCTGCTTTCGCCGCGTGATTTTCTGCTTCAGAAAGTTTGCTCTGTTGTTCTGTTCCGGGCGTTACGCCACTTGGGGCATTCTGTTTTTCCTGTGCCTGGCGGCGCTCGGCGGCGTCACGCACGGCCTGTGCGTTCGCCGCGTTTGCGCGGAGCACTTTCACTTTTTGGCTGTTCAAAAAGCCGAAAAACGCCGCCACTACCAGGAATGCTATGGCGAGTCCGGTCACGCTTTTTGACGTGGCTCCAAAAACCGCCGATTCCCTGGGGGTCATTAGGCGTGCTTTTTAACAAGGGATCATCCGCAAATGCAATCGCAATTTCGGCTTGGCATTTAGAGGAACGGGTGAATTTGAATCCGGATTGCGTTTCTCGATGTTTTAATCGATAGGACACCGCGTGGGACAACAGCATCGTGTACAAGCCAAGCGCAAGCGACGACGAGCTTATTTAGAGCGCAAGAAAGCAGCGCAGCGAGCCAACGCGACGCGGCCAGCGCCAAGCAAGCAACGGACAAACAAGGAGTCCGTTCCCGCGGAGTAGTTCTGATTAGAATCATTGGACGAACCACGGTTCGCAGGCCGATCCAGCAGAATCTCGCAATGCCGAAACGCGCTCATTATCTCATCGTCGACGGGCACAGTATTATTTTTGCCTGGCCAGAGCTGCGCAAACTTCATGCGCGCCGTTCCTCGCTAGCGCGCGAAGCCTTAATCAAGCAGTTGCGCGACTATCAGGACTGGACCGGTGTGCGCGTCGTGGTCGTCTTCGATGGGAAAGGGGAAAAAACGAGCGCGATTTCAGAACCTGGCGAAGTGCAGAGTTTCTATTCGCGCAGCGGACAACCAGCAGATGCGATTATTGAGCGATTGGCGAGCAAATACGCAAAACAGTTCGATCTAACTGTGGCCACTTCCGATTCGATGGAAGCGCAGACCGTGCAGGCGTGTGGCGCAGAACGGATTTCTCCTGACGCATTACGGGCGCTACTTTCCAGCGCGCGACGATCCTAGAATCCCAATTTCTTCTCAATCTCTTTTACTCGCGCAAAGAGTTTTCCGAGCCGGTGGACCCAAGCAATTTGTTGCTTAGCTTCCGCAAGTGGAACCGCGGGAGAGCCGAACCAGGCGCCGCCCCGGGTGCTCTTAGAGATGCCGCTTTGCGCACCGATGGCGGTGTTATCGCCAATCTCGATATGCCCAATGATACCAGCCTGACCGCCAATTAGGACACGCTGACCGATCTGGACGCTGCCGGCAATTCCGGTCTGCGCTGCAATAACGGTATTCTTGCCGATCACGACGTTGTGTGCGACCTGCACCAGATTGTCGATCTTTGCTCCTTCCTGAATCCAGGTTCGACCAAAACGGGCCCGGTCGATAGTTGTGTTGGCGCCGATCTCGACATCATCGTCGATCTGAACGAGGCCAAGTTGCTGAATCTTTTGCTGTCGGCCATCGACCATTTCAAAACCGAAGCCATCCGCACCAATCACTGCGCCGCTGTGAATGATTACGCGTGAGCCAATGCTGCTTCGCTCCCGAATGGTTACGCGCGGATA
>JBGPNR010000190.1:0-4601 GCA_041487635.1 Candidatus Udaeobacter sp.
CAGGTGACCGTTTCCAATCTGAGCCGCTAAACGTCACCGAAAAGCAGCTCATCGAGTTCGCTCACAAGTTTGATCCACAAATGTTCCATCTCAGCCGCAAAAGGGCCGAGCGAACAATTTTTAAGGGCCTGGTCGCGAGCGGCTGGCATACTGCGGCGATGACCATGCGGCTGTTTGTGCAAACTTTGAATTTCGCCGAAGGCGCGATCGGCCTCGGGGTTGATGAACTGCGCTGGCCAAATGTGGTGCGCCCGGGCGACGTGCTGACAGTCGAAACGGAAATTGTCGATACGCGGCCGTCCCGTTCCCGGCCCGGCTTTGGGATCATTCGCCTGCGCAACGTCACGACCAATCAGCGGGGACAAATTGTTCAGACGATGCTAGCCAGCGCAATGGTGCCACGGCGGAAACAGTAGAGTGAACGCGCCATCGCGCGGCATGCTTGTGCCGTGTCGCGCGCACCATTCCCCGTTTTCAGCCGTTCCTACCAGGCTGTGATTCGCGTCTATGATGATCAGGCAACACTTGCGCGTTTCATAACCGAAGGATTCTTCCTGAGCCATGTCAAACGAATGCGAAAACTCTACGCCGGGAGGCGAGAGTTCTTCATCAAAGAATTCAACAAATTGCTCAGTGATCGCTTCATCCTCCAGGTTCCGGAGGCCGGACTAAACTTGCTCGCCTGGCTTCGATGCGATGCAGATTTCGCGAGAGTCGCGCGTGTCCGCGCCGAGATCGGAATCAAACCGTTCCCGCTATCATTTTATTGCATCCAGGCGAAGCTCAAGCCAGCGTTCGTTTTCGGTTTTGCTGCCTGGACGCCGGCGCAAATTCGGGAAAGCCTGCTCAGGCTAGCATCTGCGCTCAGGTAACAAGGGATTTTAGCCTTTAGCTGAGATCGATAACGCTCTTGATACGCTCAGCAACCTCCCTCTATCAACGATGGCGACGAAGTCATGATCAAATTTGAATCGAAAGTTCTGGGGTGAACTGCACGGATTTGCTCCAAATCGCTTTTCAAACGCGCCGGAAGCGCGAATCGCTGAATTCGAATTCGAGAAACCGCGGTGAGCAATTCAACTACGCGCACTACAAAACGCTTTCCGTTGTCGCGATGTGCGTCTGCAACGACGCGTAAGTGCGTTGGCTGCCTCAGTCCGACCGCATAACCCCAGTGATTCGGGCCGACGTGATGGAAAGCCCATGGCCACCATACGTGGCAAAAAAATTGGCTGCTACAATAACCGCATCCTCACCAGATGCCTCAGCTGAACCGTGCACTCTTGTGCCGTTATATGAAAATTCCACTCGGACTGGAAATGAATTTGAGTTTGTGAAGCGCGCGACTCGAGAGCTGCCAAGACTCTCGTAGGAAACTGTTACACCGCTCTTTCTGTTTTGCCCTGTTATAACAGCCACTTGTAAATTCAAAATCAAAACGCAAAGGAAGAAAATGTATCGACCCGTTTTAGGGAGAATCGTCATGGCACATTTCAACAACGAACTGATTGCCTATGTCAATACCGGAATTGACCCTGGTATGGCAGCCGAACGCGGACAGCTTTTCATCTGCACGCGCAAGCGAGCCGCGTCGCGATCATTCGTCTTCACTGAACAATTGCAGCACGAGTGGGATGGTCGTTAACGCGCCGACGGCAACCAGCGTCCAGCCGATTGCTCGCCTCTGCTCAGCGGTCAGTTTTTCAGAAAGCAACAGCGCGATGCCAGCGCCGAGCATTGCACGCGTGCCGGCGATGAGACCAATTTGAGGAACGGTGACTTCGTGTTGTTTCATATGTCGTTTCACTCCTTTATCGTAATTCTAATCCATCACAGATGCCTCGGCGGCAAGCCGCGAGTCGCCGATTCAAGTTCCCAAGACATTCGATCAGGGGCCCGTTGTCTTCACCAAATGATTACGCGGTTTGAGGGTGGGAAGCCAGCGAAGTCTCGACGCACATTGGTTCCGGACAGATATTTGCCTGCGAACCCGCAGCACCGGACTATGGTCGTGATTGACCATATATTATGAGCGGGTTCTTTGAGGAATTGCAGCGCCGAAAGGTTTATCGCGTCGCCGCCGCTTACATCGTCGCAGCGGGATTCTTGATTCAAATGGCCTCGGCGACGTTTCCAGCATGGGATTTGCCGAATTGGAGTTTGCGGCTCGTGATTGCCCTTTTGTTAATCGGTTTTCCGATCGCGCTCATACTCGCCTGGGCCTACGACATTACCGCGCAGGGAATTCAGATTACCCCGACAACAGGAACTCATCGGCGGCGAAATCTCATCTTGCTCGTCGTCGCTGGTGTCATCGTCTCCGCTTCCGCTGGATTTTTTCTTTTGCCACGGGCCGTCTGGCATAAGGTGGACAAATCAGTCGCGGTTCTGCCCTTTCAAAATTTGAGCAGCGATCCGGAGAACGCTTATTTCGCTGATGGCATCCAGGAGGAAGTTTTGACGCGCCTGGCTAAAATCGCGGATTTGAAAGTGATTTCGCGCGCTTCGACGCAGCAGTATCAGAGCGAACCGGGCAATCTTGCCGAGATCGCGAAGCAGCTTGGCGTGGCGAACATCCTCGAGGGTAGCGTCCAGAAAGCAGGCAATCAGGTGAGGGTCAATGTTCACCTGGTTAACGTGCAAACCGGCTCGCAGCTCTGGGCCGACACGTATGATCGAAAGTTGAGTGACATCTTTGCCGTCGAAAGCGAGATCGCGAAGGGAATAGCGGAGTCGTTGCAAGCGACGCTGACTGGTGGCGAAGAGCAAGCGTTGGCTGCCAGCCCCACAAGCAATCCCGAAGCTCACGATGCTTATTTACGCGCACTGGCTTTTGAAGCGCGCGGCAACTACTCGGAGGATGCCTTGTTTAAAGCCATCGGTTATTATGAGCTGGCCGTGCAGCTTGATCCGAATTTTGTGCTTGCCTGGGCGCGGCTTTCCGGTGCGCACGCGCTTCTTTACTTTAACCGAGGCGACACGACTGTCGCTCGCCGCAATGCGGCCAAAGAAGCTTTGGAGCACGCGCAGAAACTGCAGCCGAACTCGCCCGAAACCCTGCTCTTCTTGGGTTATTATCAATATTGGGTGCTGCACGATTATGGGATGGCCAAAGCCACCTTCGCGCGCGTCAGCAGAATGTTGCCAGGTAACAGCCAGGTCTCATACGCTCTTGGAGCAATCGCGCGGCGCGAGGGATATTGGGATGAAAGTGTTGCCTACTGGGAGCGAGGTCTCGCCCTCGATCCGCGGAACACGGCGTTACTGATTGAAGTGGCATGGACTTACGCCGCGCTTCGGCAATTCCCGACAGCGCTAAAGCTCTACGATCGGGCACTGGATATCCTCCCTGATGAGTTATCTTTAATGGCGTTGAAAGCCAGCATCTACCAGGCCGAAGGTAACCTGCAAGAAGCTGCTAAATTATTGGCCCAGGTAAACGCACAAACGAACTCGGACGCGCCCGTTCGAATCAAGCTGACCCAATTGAGACTTGAACGAAATCACACTGAGGCCACCCGGCTCGTGCAAGCCCGACAAGCTCGACTCGACTTTGCTTCTGGGATTGACAAGGGCATCAAGCAGGTGGGGCTAGCATTGTTCGAGCGCATGGCTGGCGACACCGCTCAAGCAAAAGCTGCCGCTGAACAGGCGCGCAACACGCTTGAGCCGCTCAGCAAGGATCAACCAGACAACGCCTTCGTTCCTGCAGCGCTGGCCGTGGATTACGCCATACTCGACGAGAAGAGCTCAGCTCTCAACGAAGCGCAGCGCGCAATGACGCTTGTGCCGAGTAGCAAAGATCGACTGTCCGGACCCGGGTTCGAAGAGAACCTGGCGCTAGTTGAGATGATTATTGGCGAGAATAGTCGTGCGATCTCAACTCTCACGCGGTTGTTACAAACGCCGTATGGTGGCTGGCTTTATAACCCAGCGCCCATCACACCGGCCCTTCTCAGGCTGGATCCAATTTGGGACCCGTTGCGCGCGGACCCCGCTTTCCAAAAGCTGCTCGACGCCAGGTAAAATCTCGCCTAGATCGCGCTAAACCACGTTATCTCACGCTTCCGATGACAAGATATGCAGTATCATATGACAGTGACAATGGCTTTTTGGTGCTCGTGAACAATTCCCGGCATGGTCGCTTTGCAATGACGTTTGCGCAGGATCGCTGCCAGCCTTAACGGCTCAACACAGCGGCTGAGGGACTCCGAGGGTTCTAGCGGCCTGAGTGGGTTGTTTGCTCAGAGTCGCGGACGGGGATAAACAAAGACCGCACCGCGGGGAATCGAACCACGGTGCGACTTTCTAACGGTTATTCCTTATTGAACCATGTGAATGCCGTAGCCACCGCCTGGGGCCTGCGCCCCGGGTCCTTCTTTCTGGTTCAACAGCGCGGTAAACTGGTGGCCGTGGTGGTGGTGGTGGTGGTGGCCGCGGCCGCCTATGGCGTCTTTGGCTGGCTTCAGGTCACAGACTTTGATTTTGAAGGTTTTCTTTTGCATTTTAGTTTTCCTTTGTTGGGTTGTTTTGTTGTTTCTGAGGAGTCATTTCTGGCCGTTCACTGAGGTAGTGCGCAAAATCGGGCGCGAGGTTACGGC
>JBGPNR010000191.1:0-4583 GCA_041487635.1 Candidatus Udaeobacter sp.
ACAAGACCACGCGCGACGAAGAAGATGGCAAGACTTACGAGTACGACGCGGAAGGGCATCGCCATGAAATTTGAATCGACAATCGCGAGATCGGCATTATGATCCTCGGCAATGAGCGCTGACATACTTTGTTCGGCAGAGGCGGCAAATGCCTCGCGATTTGTCTTCGCGTCTGCGCTCGTAGTCTGGCGATAACAAGCGACCGTTTCTCAACGGGCGCTGATTACTCCTCTTCTTCACAAGGGAGATTTGTCTCTGCCCAATGAAAATAACCCAAACCTTTTAAAAATATGTTGATCGTAATGAAACCGAGCGCCACCGCGCGCGATATCGATGCGATCGTAAACGTGGTTGAGGCGATCGGTTTGCGCGCGCACCCGATGCCCGGTGCGACGCGCACCGCGATCGGGATCACAGGAAACCAGGGTCCAATCGATGGCCGGCGTTTTGAAAATTTACCAGGCGTTGCGGAGGTAATCCGTGTCACCAAACCGTACAAATTGATCACGCTCGATCTGCGTCCGGAGAAAACGATTGTGCAGATCGACGGTGCAACGATCGGCGGAAGCGAACTCGCCGTCATCGCGGGACCTTGCGCGATCGAGAGCCGCGAGCAGGCGTTTGCTGTAGCAGAGGCAGTCAAACTAAGCGGTGCGCGTTTCTTCCGCGGATGCGTTTGGAAACCCCGAACGTCGCCCTACACATTCCAGGGGTTAGGCGAGAAGGCGTGGGAATTCATGACCGCGATCCGCAACGAATTCGGGTTAAAGATCGTCACCGAAGCCGTTGAGGAGTCGCATGTCGATCTTATCGAAAAGTACGGCGATGTGATTCAAATCGGTGCCCGTAACATGCAGAACTTTTCGCTTCTAAAGCGCGCCGGTCGATCCAAGTTGCCCGTGCTGTTGAAGCGCGGGATGGCCGCGACCCTCGAGGAATGGTTGCTGGCAGCCGAGTACATCATGGCTGAGGGCAACTACAGCGTAATACTTTGCGAACGGGGTGTTCGCACCTTCGCCCAGCATACGCGTAACACACTAGACCTCGCCTCGGTGCCCGCGATCCGGCGCATCTCGCATTTGCCGGTGATCGTGGATCCGTCACACGGCACCGGTACCGCGTACATGGTCACCCCGCTCGCGCGCGCCGGAATCGCGGTGGGAGCGGACGGCCTCATGATCGAAGTTCACAATCAACCGGAGCTTGCTCTTTCCGATGGCGCGCAGGCGCTGACCCTTTCGGAGTACGCGCAGCTCATCGAAGAAGTTCACGCCATTCACCAGCTCACCGCGTCAGAAGAGAAAAATACGTAATACCGCTGTCATGTTGAGCGAAGCAAAACATCTCTGGTCATTTCTGAGGCGGGATTGGTCGAGAAGAGGATCAGAGATTCTTTTCCCACAACAGAATGACATCTGTGAAATCGAAAAATGCTTCTGCTAATCGACAACTACGACTCTTTTACCTACAACCTCGCGCAGTATTTCGGCGAGCTCGGCTGCGATATTGTGGTCAAACGCAACGACGAAATCTCAATTGATGAAATCGCAGCGCTAGCTCCACAACACATCTGCATTTCTCCTGGCCCCTGTACGCCGCGCGAAGCTGGTATCAGTAAGGAAGTCATCCTGCGCTTCGGTCAGCAGATTCCGGTTCTCGGCGTTTGCCTCGGTCATCAATGCATCGCCGAAGCGTATGGCGGGAATGTTGTCCGCGCTGAGCGCCTGATGCATGGAAAGTCATGTATGATCAGCCATGACGGCAGCGCGCTTTTTTCAGATTTAGCGAACCCGTTTGAAGCCGGCCGGTACCATTCGCTCGTCGTCGAGCGATGTTCATTTCCCGAGTGTCTCGAAATCACCGCCGAAAGCGACGACGGAGAAATCATGGCACTGCGTCACCGCGAATTCCCGGTGCACGGAGTGCAATTTCATCCCGAATCAGTGCTTACACGAGATGGTAAGAGCATCCTCGCGCGATTCCTCTCTCTCGCACCAAAGCTTGCCATACCCCATCCGCACCCTCGTTCCCTATGAAGCCTCAGACAAGTCTCGGCGCGTGTGGGTCGCCTCTTCCCCTACTGAAAAAGGAGATGATGGAGGTGAGGGGTTCTGAGATACCGAGGCAACCGAACTCACAAACCCTCACCGTATCCTCTCCCTTGGGAAGAGAGAGGCGGATTCAAAGCGCTCAATGCACGTAACGGGAGTCGAAAGCGATTCACTAAATGACCGCACAAGTCACTCCATCGCTGGATGAATTCATCGAGCTCGCGAAACACGGCAATGTCATTCCTGTGTTCGCCGAGCTCGTTGGCGATTGCGAAACACCGGTCTCGGCGTTCAAAAAATTCAGCCACGGCGCTAACAGCTTCCTTTTTGAATCAACGGAAAAAAATGACGTGTCCGGCCGCTTTTCGTTCGTTGGATTCGAGCCGCGAGTAATTATTCAAAGCTTCGGACGCGACATCCGTCTCGTGCGAGACGGGATTGAGGAACGATTCAGTACGATTAGCGATCCTCTCGATGAGCTCCGCAAGTTGATGGCGCGGCATCAATTTGTTTCGCGTCCAGAGCTGCCACGGTTCGCTGGCGGCGCCGTCGGGTTCATCGGCTACGAAGTAATTCGGTTGTTCGAGCCAAAAGTTCCGGCCGCACGCAAGGACGACCTGCAACTACCCGATACGCTCTTCATGCTTACCGGTAACGTCCTCATCTTCGATCATCGGCTGCGCACTTTGAAAATCGTCGTCAACGCCTTTCTCAACGATCGGCCGCCGGAAAAAGTCTATGCGCGCGCCGTGGAATCTGTGGATTCCATTTTACAACAATTGGCCGCGCCGGTGGATTTGCCGCTTGTTCCGATTGCGCTGGATGAAAAACAGCCGATGCCGCGCAGCAACTTCCGCCGTGAAGAGTTTGAGCGCGCAGTTGAACGAGCCAAGGAATACATCCGCGCGGGCGATATTTTCCAGGTGGTTTTGTCGCAACGCTTCGAATCGGATTTCACGGGCGAGCCGCTCGATTTCTATCGCTGCCTTCGTTTCATTAATCCTTCGCCGTACATGTTTTGTCTGAACTTCGGCGACGATTTTGCGCTTGTTGGCAGCTCGCCTGAGATGCACGTCCGATTGACCGGCGACGCGGTCGAGATTCGTCCAATTGCGGGGACACGCCCTCGTGGCCTCACTACTGCGCAAGACGAACGAAACGCCGCCGAACTCCTCGCTGATCCGAAGGAGCGCGCGGAACACATCATGCTCGTGGACCTCGCGCGCAATGATGTCGGGCGCGTTGCAGAGTTCGGCTCAGTCCATGTGACCGAGATGATGGAGATCGAGCGCTACAGCCACGTGATGCACATTGTTTCAAACGTGACGGGGCGTCTGCGCCGGGGTTGCACTGCATTTGATCTGGTGAAGGCGACGTTTCCGGCCGGGACCGTCTCTGGCGCGCCGAAAATCCGCGCGATGCAAATCATTAGCGAACTGGAACAAACCAGACGCGGCTGTTACGCCGGGGCGATCGGCTACTTCGGATTCGATGGCAACATCGATTCGTGCATCGCGTTGCGCTGCGCCGTATTGAAAAACGGCACGGCCCATGTGCAGGCCGGCGCAGGCATCGTCGCTGATTCGGACCCGGCCGCAGAATACGAAGAGACCGTCAACAAAGCGCGCGCGATGGCAAAAGCGCTTTCAATGGCGCAGCAAATATAATCGGAATGCAATTAGCAAAAACAAATCGGCAAAGCGAAAGCAACCGGCGAGTGGGTCAACTTTCCCACACGGGAACTGATATCGGCGATTTCGAATTGCGCGACGCGACACTCCGTCTGATGCAGCGCAAACATCTCAGCCGTGCAGAAGCCGCAAAGTTGCTTGAATGCCTGCTCAGTCCTGTCACCACAGACGCGCAGATAGCGGCGGCGCTCATCGCTTTAGTCGTTAAAGGCGAAACCGTCGAAGAACTCGCAGGAATGGCCGAAGCAATGCGGGATTGCGCCATTCATTTGAATTCCCGTCACCGCAATTACATCGATACTGCAGGGACTGGGTCGAGTGCAGCGAAAACGTTTAACGTTTCAACGGCTGCAAGCTTCGTGATTGCAGGAGGCGGCTTACCCGTGGCGAAACACGGCGCGCGCGCTGCAACATCGAGTTGCGGCAGCGCCGACGTCCTCGAGGCACTCGGCGTTAACACTTCGACGTCTCCGGAAATTATGGAGCGGTGCCTCAATGAGTGCGGGGTTTGCTTTATGTTTGCGCCGCTCTTTCATTCGGCAACGGCTCGCGTCGCGAACGTGCGCCGCCAGCTGGGCGTGCCTACCACATTCAATTTGCTCGGTCCGCTAACCAATCCTGCGCGAGCGCCCTTTCAACTTCTCGGCGTGTCGCAGCGTTCTCTTGTTGAGCCGATGGCGTCGGCTCTTGTCCTTCTTGGCATCGAACAAGCGTGGGTCGTTCACGGCGCTGATGGTCTCGATGAAGTTACAATCACAGGCGAAACTTTTGTCGCGCCGTGCTCCGCGCGCACCGGCGTGAAGACGTTCACGATTTCGCCGGAGGACTTCGGATTACATCG
>JBGPNR010000192.1:0-4569 GCA_041487635.1 Candidatus Udaeobacter sp.
ACTGAACGCGACGATTTTGCCGCTTTGCCGCCAGATGAAGAAACGCGCGCGTTCCCGCATCCGCTGTGCGATGGCGCCGAAATATTCCTTGGTGAGTGTTTCAAATTTTAATGGCGACCGCTCGTGGACGGCGAGATACAGCGGATAAATCTCGTCGATGAAAGCCGCAATCTCGGTCACGACCTCCATCTCTATTTTCGCCGCGCGATCGGCCTTTCGAAATTTTCGACGCAAATCTTTCCGGGTCGCCTTGCTTAACGTGCGAAAATATTCATCCCAGTTCTCATAACCGAGCGCCAGCCGCGTCATTGGCATGCTCGGGATCCGGGCATAACCATTTAAGGCGAACGTTTCGAGCGCCGGGCGATAGTTCGCCGGAAAATCTTTTAAGACGATTAGCGAAGCCCTATTTTGACGGGCATAAGTCCGAAGACTTGCCAGCAGCGCGGTTGCTACCCAGGTTTCGTCTTTCTCGTCGCACGCGCCCAGGTCACCTGTGCCAGCCGCGCAGCCTACCATCAAAACACGCATGGTCAGAAAGCGTGGGAAAATTTTTCGAATTACATCAACGGCGGATCGAACTTTACCTGGTACGCCTTCAACAAGATTTTGCCGGACAAAGAACACCGGCTGGACTGCGCGCACGTGACTCGAACTGTCTTCAACCACCAGGTAGTGATGTTCGAACCCCTCCAGCGTTTCTTCGACGATCTCATAGTAACGACGATCCTTGCACTTATTCCGAAAAGCGCGCGACCATGCGTCACAATTCTGGAGATCGGCCAGTGACGTGATCTTCGCAAATCCGTGCGGGATTGGAATGGTGTTGCCAACTGACATGGAGAAAAAGCCGGCCCAATAAATCCACGGCTCGACGGCCCAATCAATTAACAGGAAGTTCGGTTTTCTCAAGCCGGTCATGGCGCTGGGTGGGCGCCGGTTCCGCTACAAATAAGAACGGCGAATGAGCGGATTCGCGGACTACTTTGTCAAAGACTTTGCGGCATTGGGATTTCACACCTTATGAACGCTGGGGAAGATTTTTCTTTGCGAGGGAAGATTGCTGCAACAGCTGGGGCTGTCGCGCTAACAATTGCTCTGGGCGCAGTCGACTATTTTACTGGGCGTGAGTGGGCAGTATCGGCGTTTTACTTGCTCCCCACGTGCCTCGCGGGATGGATGGCCGGGCGCTCGGCGGGCTTCGCAGTGGGAGTGCTCTGTGCTGGCACGTGGTTCCTCAGCGACGTGTTCAGCGGTCCGGCGTATCAGCATCCGTTGATTCCCGTTTGGAACGCCATCATGTTTTTTGTGTTCTTTTTCGTCGTCGTCTGGTTATTGACGGCATTTCGCAGCTCTCACTACCATCTGGAGAAAACAGTGGCGTGCCGAACCGCTGCGCTACGGGCGGAGATGGAAGAACGCAAGCGGCTAGAGCAAGCTAAGCTCCAGGGGGAGCGCCTCGCAGTGGTTGGATCCATGGCTGCTCAGGTCGCCCATGAAATTCGTAACCCGCTCGGCTCAATTTCCCTCAACCTTGACCTCGTCGAGCGGGAACTAAACGTTTTCGCAAATTCGAACGGTTCTTCGGCAAACGAATGCCGGGGGCTTCTGCATGAGATGCGTTCGCAGGTATCGCGAATCCGCCAAGTACTGCAGGAATATCTCCGATTCGCTCGAATGCCGAAGTCCGCACGCGCTGCGGTTTCGCTCAAGGGCTTTCTCGAAGAAAAACTTAATTTCGTGCAGCCGTTGCTGGATCAAAAGCATGTGGACTTGAGAAGGATGCTTGATCCAAACTTACCACCGGTTTGCGTCGACGCGGAGCAACTCTGGGAAGCGGTTTTGAATCTGATCCGTAATGCATTGGATGCAATGCCCGATGGAGGAAACCTGACGGTCACCACGCAAAGGCGTGGTGCAGAAGCTTTGATATCCATCAGCGATAACGGTCGTGGCATGACCGAGGAAGAAGCTCGACATCTTTTCGTTCCGTTCTTCACCACGAAGAGCGATGGCACCGGTCTCGGTCTCGCATATACGCAGCGGGTCATCAATGAACATGGCGGCAGGATTGATTGCGCTAGCGCGCGGGGAAAAGGGAGTACTTTTAGTATTCAACTTCCGCTAGCTATTGGTACATGACATGACGATTTTCTTCTTCCAACTACCGGCTTCACACGGGCCGTTAATCATTGCAGTACGGCTGAATGGGTTTGTGCCGCAGATCATTGCATCTGCGCGATTTGCCCCTTGGCACGGCGCTATCTTTTGAAAAAATTATGGACGAGTTGCAGGACAAATCTGTTTTGGTGGTGGATGACGATCCGGGAATGCTCCGGGCGGTGACTAAAGTGCTTGCCGGTGAAGGCATGCAAGTCACAGGCGTGTCTGATCCAGTTGTGGTTGTGAAGAAACTTGCGGACTCCGAAAACCGATTCGACTTGGTCATTACCGACCTGCGGATGCCAATGTTCAGTGGGCGCGGGGTTTTGGCGCTTACCAGTGCGCTGCCGGAATTGCCGGTTATAATTATCACGGCATTTGGGGGGCCTGATATCCAAGCTCAGGCGCTGCGCCTGGGTGCCTTCGCCTTTCTCGAGAAGCCCGTTGCTGCCGCTCAATTGATTGACGTGGTGAAGCGTGCCTTGGCACGATCGCCGATCCGGGAAGCATAGGCTTGGCAACGCCTAAGAAGAATCATAGGCATTCAAAAGCGCGGCGACTCAATCTAGTCCACGCTCCGCAAGTCGGAAGAAACGTCCGCTGATTCCCGGCGTTTCGCTATTTCTGTCTCGGTGACATTTTCAACCTTGAGCACTCCGCTTCGAATGTGGAGGTCGCGCTGAGGAAACGGCATTTCTATCCCGGCTTCACGGAATTTCTCAGCAATGGCAAAATTTATGTCGCTGCGGTAACGACTGGGACGCGCGCTCATTTCACTGCTCCAGACTACGAGCCTAAAGTCGATCGCGTTCTCGCCAAAATTCTCGAGAAACACACTCGGCCCTGGTTCCTTGAGAGTATGCGGATTTTCGCCGGCGACGGCCAGTAAGGTGTCCCTCACTTTCACGATGTCGCTGCCATAGCCAACACTGACGGGAATGCGGAAACGCACACGGCGGTCGCCGTAGGTCCAGTTGGTCACGGGCGAATCGATGAACTTCGTATTCGGCACGATCATCATGATGTTGTCGTTGGTGCGGATGACTGTGCTGCGCGCTCGAATGTGCTCCACCTGGCCCGCAATGCCTGCCACTTCTACGCGGTCCCAATGGTGATCGGTCTCTCTGCCAGAATCACAAGGCCGCTGACAAAGTTACTCGCGATATTTTGCAGACCGAAGCCAAGGCCCACGCCAACTGCACCGGCGAAGACCGCCAGCGCGGCGAGATGAATGCCGGTGTTCTCGAGGACAATGAAAATGCCGACTACCAGCACGATGTTGCTAACGACCTGGGCAATCGCGTACTGCAGCGAACGATCGAGTCCGCTCTGCGCAAGCAGCCGGTTAAAAAGAAAACGCTTTGTCCTGGATGAGATCCAAAACACCCCGATCACAAGCGCAACCAGCAGAAAGATCTGAACCAGGCTCAGCTTGATGGCAGGAAGAGCCGCGTTCCAAGCCAGTGGAATTCCCGCTGCATTGACCGCCGTAACGGTGAAAAAGACGATCGCCGCCAGACTCAAGGTAGCTGTGACGATTGCGATGAAATTCGTGTCGATTTTGAAACGACTGAAAAAAACGACGGACGATCTGACTTTGTAAAAATCGCGCGATGAGGAGTCCGGCTGCAAAGAACCCGGCGAACGCAATCAGGCCGAGCATAGTTACGTAGTGGTCGCCAATATAGAAGAGCGGTCGTTCCAGTAGCGTCATCTCCACGTCCGCTAGTGTGAACGCGTTGTAGGGCTTCGCAACCATGGAGCGATGCGGTATCGAACCCTGCGCGTAGGGATATTCGCTGGTGCGCGCGCCTGATTTACGGACGAAACGAAGGTGCCCAAGCCCTGGCGGCCTTCGAGAAAAGCGCTACTGCTTGGACGATTTCTCTTCGATATATTTGATGACGTCGCCGACCGTCTGCAGTTTCTCTGCGTCTTCGTCCGGCACTTCGACCCCAAACTCTTCTTCAAAGGCCATCACGAGTTCGACGATATCCAGCGAGTCTGCGCCCAAATCCTCTATGAAAGAAGCCTGCGGCGTGACCTGCTCCGGGTTCACGCCGAGTTGCTCGACGATGATGTCCTTGACCTTTTCTTCGATCGATTTTTCCGCCATAAAATTTGTTCAGTTGGTATTAGTCGCGCGTGGAAAAGTCCGGCGGCTGCCGGACAGTCCGGGCACAGCATGGCAAGTAAATGAATTAAATAGGTTGTCAATCATTTTCGGGAAAGACATCGGTCTGTAATGCATTCCGAAAGGTTTAGGGAACGCAGCCGTGCCACCTGTACTGAGATTCTTAAGATTTGCTTCCGTTGCCATCCGAGTTACATGCAAGCGATGTCCCAGTCTACCGTTGAGACTGTCGATCTTCTCGATCTGAAGCTGCTGCCTGCATGGTTGAAAGA
>JBGPNR010000193.1:0-4531 GCA_041487635.1 Candidatus Udaeobacter sp.
CGTAGCGAGCGATGCTTTTCGGATTTTTGCAAGGCGCTCGTCGACGGTGCTCGGTAGCGCTTGGGCTTTTGGCATCGCTATTCTCATTATCGTCATTTGGGGACTAACTGGCCCCGCGTTTCATTATTCGAACACCTGGCAGCTCATTATTAATACCGGGACGACCATTGTTACTTTTCTCATGGTCTTTCTCATTCAGAATACGCAAAATCGCGATGCCAAAGCGGCTCATTTGAAACTCGACGAAATAATTCGAGCGGTGGAAGGCGCTCGAAACGAACTTATCGATCTGGAAAAACTTGCCGACGAAGATCTAATTAGTCTTGAGAAACAGTTCGAGCGAGTCCGAAAAAAGGCAGAGCGGAACGGAAACATTCCTAGCCGCATGAAGTTGAGCGAACCGCCCTGAGCGAACGTCCAAAGGCAAGGGGGACTTGGGCCTGCCAACGGAACTTTGCCGGCCATCGCACACGTGATTTGTGCCTAACGACATCCGTTTATCAGAGTTGAAGGTTGGGGCCATAATCAACACCTCAAGCGGAGGCTGCGATTCGGAATCTGAGCAGAAGATCTTCAGTATCCTTACGCGTGCGGGCATTGTTGAGCCGAAGGTTTGGTGTGGCGAGGCAAAAGAAATGGAGCGTTCGTTTGCAGAGGCGACCGGACAGAACCTGGATGTCCTTATCGTACTTGCTGGCGACGGCACCATCCGGACAGCTGCAGAAGCATGTGCCGAAAAGGGGTCGTATCTTATTCCGCTTCCCGGCGGAACGATGAATATGCTCCCTCGAGCATTGTATGGAGACGTGGCTTGGGAAGAGGCGCTCAAAAATACGCTCGCTGCTCCCTCACTAAAAGTGATTTCCGGAGGTCGGATCGCGGGCAAGCAGTTTCTTATCGCCGCCATTGTGGGAGCGCCTGCGCTTTTGGTAGAACCCCGAGAATCTATGCGCGAGGGAAATATAGTTGATGCTATCGAGAAGGGGAGCGTCGCCTTCCGAAAAATGTTTGAAACGAAGATTCAGTATCATATCTCAGACGAAATGAAGGGTGAAGCTGAAGCCGTGGCGCTTATCTGCCCTCTTATATCGGAACAAATGTCCGACTCCGAGCAAGCGCTCGAAGCCGCCGTCATTGACGTGGAAAGCGCTACTGAAGTGGTCCGCCTTGCCACTACCGCCGCGTTTGGCAAATGGCGCGATGACCGAAACATACTTCTCACCAAAACAAAGCGGGTAGATGTGCAATCAAGCGAAGACATTCCAGCCACGCTCGATGGAGAAAGAGTAAATTTAGGCAGGAGCGCGGAGATCGATTTTGTCTCCAGAGCACTCACTGTTCTCGTGCCTGCGAAGTAGATGCCCCGGTTCACTTTCGGAGCGAGCGCTCTTTCAAAATTGCAACCCCGAACTAAATTGTCGGTGACAACATGGTCGTCACCTGTTCGACATCAATATTGTGAAGCGCAAATCAATCCGGAAATCCGCGAAAACTGTCTCAACGCACCTCGCCGACGAACGCTGCCCCAGCGGAGTGGAGGGACTGGACGATATCCTCGCGGGCGGGTTGCCGCGCGACTGCTTTTATTTAGTTCAAGGGGACCCGGGCTCCGGCAAAACGACGCTAGCGCTTCAATTTCTCCTCGAGGGACTACGGAGAGGCGAGAAGGTCTTCTACATCACGCTTTCAGAGACCAAACAGGAGTTGCTCAAAGTGGCGCGATCACACGGCTGGTCGCTCGACAAAATCCCGGTGTTGGATTTGTCCGCCGTTGAGAATCTGCTGCAGCCCGAAGCGCAGACTACAGTGTTTCATCCATCCGAAGTCGAATTGACGAAAGTCAGCCAGCTACTGCTCGATGAAGTGCGCAAGGCCCAGCCGGCACGAGTCGCCTTCGATTCGCTTTCCGAATTCCGATTGATGGCCGAAACCGCTTTACGCTACCGGCGCCAACTTCTGACGCTCAAACAGCAGTTCGCAAAATTCAAGAGCACCGTTCTATTGCTTGACGATAAGATGAACAAGGCAGGGGTGATCGACCCGCACGTGCTCAGCCTTACGCATGGCGTCATTGACATGGAACAACTCTCGCCCGACTACGGAACATCGCGCCGCCGGTTGCGCGTTTCGAAATTACGGGCCGTAAAATTTCGGGAAGGCTATCATGACTACATCATCGCCACCGGCGGTTTGCGCGTTTTTCCGCGTATGATCGCCGCTGAGCATCGCACCGATTTTCGGCACGGGCCCGTTTCCAGCGGCATTAAGGAGCTGGATGCCTCGTGCGGCGGCGGGCTGGATCGAGGGACAACCACCCTCATACTCGGCCAGGCAGGCACTGGCAAATCTACTCTAGCTTTGCAATACGCTGTCCAAATGGCCGATCAAGGTGAACGCTCTATGATATTCACGTTTGACGAAACGCGCAGCGTGATGCTGAGCCGAGCCAAAGCGCTGGGTTTCAAGTTGGAAAAGGCGATCGAAAGCGGCACGATTACGGTACAGCAGGTTGACCCTGCCGAACTTTCTCCCGGCGAATTCGCCGTTCGTATTCTGCGCGGCGTGGAGGCGGGTTGCAAACTCGTCGCGATTGACAGTCTCAACGGTTATCTCAACGCCATGCCGGGCGAGAAGTATCTGAACAACCAGCTGCACGAACTCTGCACCTCTCTCAACCAACAGGGTGTCGTCACGATCTTCGTTTTAGCCCAGCATGGATTGGCTGCCGCCGCCGAAGCCCCCGTGGACCTTAGTTATCTTTCGGACACCGTGGTGAACCTGCGATATTTCGAAGCCTACGGAGAAGTGAAACAAGCTATTGCGGTGATTAAGAAGCGTAGTGGAGGGCACGAGAAAACCATCCGCGAATTCAAATTGATGTCGGGCAAAGGCATCGTTATCGGCGAGCCGCTAAAACAGTTTCAAGGTGTGCTGACAGGCGTGCCCGTCTTCCGTGGCAGCGAAAAGCAAATACTCAAAACTTCGTAGGCCCAGATGCAAGGAAGCGTGGATTCATGTCTGGCCTCGCTCGGTGAACACGATAGCGACCACAATCCGTTAGCGAACGCTGCCGCTCAGGAGGAAGACCAACACGTCTCTGAGAGGAATGAAGACGAGCGCGTGCTCGTAATGGCTCCTGTGGGAAAGGATGCCACCGCCATGGCGGCTTTGCTCTACGCCGATGGGTTTGACGTACGAATTTGCGCAGGTGCAGATGAATGTTCGCGGCAAATCGCTGCCGGCACGGGCGCGCTACTGCTCACGGAGGAAGCGCTGGAGTCCCCACTACTTTCGAATCTTTTGGAAGTCCTAAAAGCGCAGCCCGCCTGGTCCGAATTACCGCTCGTTATTCTCACAAGCGGCGGCGAATCGCGCAGGGCGAGATTACTGGATTTGGCGGCTGCGGCGGCCGGAACTGTTACTTTGCTAGAGCGGCCGATCAGCACCCGTACGCTCGTCCGGTCAATGCAGGTTGCATTACGTTCTCGGCGACGCCAGTACCAGACGCGCGATCTCCTCATCCAACTCAAGAACTTGAACGAAACGCTCGAGCACCGCGTACGGGAACGAACAGCGGAATTATCCGCTGCAAATAGGCAACTGGAGAATGAGATCAGCTGGCGCAAAGGACTCGAGGGCCAAATCCTTGAAATCAGCGATCGCGAACAGCAGCGGCTGGGCCAGGAATTGCACGATGGACTTTGCCAGCATCTAACCGCGGTCGCATTCATGGCGCGCTCGGTCGCGTTGCGATTGAAGAATCATCGCGTCATCGAGGTAAAGGATATCGAAAAAATCGCCGAACTGGTAAACGATGCTGCAAGTGACACGCGCAACCTTTCCCGCGCGTTGCATCGTATCGATGTCGATGCCGCCGGACTGATCGATGCATTGCGAGATTTGGTTGACAGGGAAATCTGGAGGATACCCTGCCGTCTGGAATTTAAACCGTCGTTGCATATTGAGAATGACATCGTCGCAGGTGAGCTCTACCGCATTGCTCGTGAAGCAGTCATTAACGCCAACAAACATTCTCAAGCACGAGAAATTGTGATCAGAATGGAGAGGGTGGAAAATGAGATGGTTTTGCGCGTAATCGATGACGGCGTTGGATTTGCGAGTGAGCCGAAAACTAAGCGGGGTCTGGGTGCTCACATCATGGGTTACCGCGCTCGATTGATCGGTGCGCGTTTGGAGATTGATTCTCCAAAAGAAGGGGGTACACGCGTGTCCTGTTATTTGCCGCACAACGCGCTCCAATCAAAGGAGAGGAAAAACGCCAAGACACGGTCGTTCCCTGCAAAAATCTCGAAATCATTAGCCGCGATCTAAACTTTTCTACATCGGGCAAGCAGCCGGCCAGCGAAATGTTAATAGGGCAAGTGGAAAGGCACTTAAATGACATGCCGCGAAGGAGCTCCCGGCAGAACCAACACAGCCACAGGCCGAAATGAAACACCTTAGATCGACCAACCAGAACCCGCGATGCGATCTGCCGGAAGCAAAACGCCTTCTGATCGTCGATGATCAC
>JBGPNR010000194.1:0-4519 GCA_041487635.1 Candidatus Udaeobacter sp.
AAGCGCTGCGTAACTGCTTCCTGGATAAGGAGAAACCCGTCGCCCATTTTTATCTAGACCAGGTTTTGCGCGACTTGGCACGGATACTGATAACAGAGATAGCCAAAGTGAGTGCACCGAAGAACAAGAAAAATGCGCCCGCCGGAGAATCAGGAAATCAAAGGCCTAAGCGCAGGAAAGATAAATTGATTCGCTTGGATGACCTGATTCCAAAACAGGACGTTAAAGGCGGGCAACAATTGCTGTTCGGTGTCACTGACACAACACAATCAATCAACAAGCCAACAAAGGACAAATAAACATGCGAACCAGAAGGGCGGCGGTTCTCCCCAATCTGCGTAGACGGTTCTGGCGGCGAGAACGGCCGCATTAGGGCCAATGAGCGCAAAGACCGCACGGTGAATCCTTAGTCCGTGCGGTTTTTTGATGTACGCAATTTGCGTCCTGCCGACTTTTCCCAAGGCTGAATATCGTCGATCGCACTCTCTGGGTCTAGCCTTCGCCAGTTCCCGTCGCCATTGGCCTACGATCCCCTTGGACGCACGCCCGGGACTCCGTTCCCGCATATTGGAGAATCGAACACTCCCTTTGAGCTTCTCTATCGCTCAGTCGGAGACGAGCATCATGCCCAAGTCGGCGTTAATCGCAGGAGGCAAGCTGCGGAGCCATGCTGAAGGACGCGCGCAATTTGCCTCGCGGCGAAATCGTTTGAATGCCTTGCTTGTCCTCGAACGCGCGCTGGTCGTGATGATCGGTCAGGCCCCAGCACGGCTCGACGCAGAGAAATGGCCCTCCGTCGGACCACAGAGTCACGTACGGAACGCCGGTGAGATCCAGTGTCACCCATCGGCCGCTCGGCGGATCGACATAGGAAAAGTTGCGCCTGCGAACATCAACCAGTTCGAGGATGATCGAACCCGGCAATTCATTCTTTGGAAACGGCATTTCGCCACCGGGGAATTCGATGTCGCGCGTTTCCCCTGATAGATAATTGCCTGGCGAAAAGTATCTGCGATAACAACCACGCGGCATTTGTAAATGAAAGCTTTCGAACGAAGTCGCTCCGAATCCGGGATGCAACCCGAACGCTACGTGCGCGGTCAATTCGGGTTCATGGTTCCGAAACTCGAAGAACACAGTCAATTTGTTGTTGTCTATGCTGTAGGTCAGATCTACGCCGACTCTCAGCGGATACTCGCTTGGCGAAAAATCCTCCGGAGTAATCCGATATTTCAATGAAGCGCCGCTGCCTTCACTGGAGAATCCCCCGAAGCGCCACGTCTTCGAGCGAAGGAACCCGTGATTTCCTCCTTTAATTTCGCGACCCCGGTAAAAACTTCGACCATCTTTCAACCGATGAAGATAATAGCCCATGACAGTCGCGTGGTTGGCCCAACCCCGAGAAGGTGTGGAGAGATCGTTGTCCCGATAAAGAAAGCCAGTCCACCGCCCGGCTTCGTTGATACGCGCCAAGCTAATTAATTCTGCCCCAAGACGCGAAACGACGAAGCGGAGACCGTTCTCCTCATCAGTCAGAACGTCGAGGTGCCGACCGTCACGGTTTTCTTCTGTGTGCGAAAACTTCATCGGTTGGTAGGGGCGGTTCACCGAACCGCCCGTCCTGTGCGTGATCGCATGTGGGAGCGGGCGATTGAGGTCAATCGCCCCTACCTGTGAAAACCTCGGTCTGCCTCATGGGAACAAGCCGCGCACTTGTTTCGCTTTGATGACGCGTTCGACGCCGATGGCCATGGCCGCTGTGCGATGCGAAATTTTGTGTTCCTTGGCTCGCCTTATCACTTGTGCAAATGAATGCTCAAGGATGCGGAAGAGTTTGTCGGTCACTTCCGATTCGGTCCACAGAAATGCCTGCAAACCCTGCACCCACTCGAAGTAAGAAACGATCACGCCGCCGGCGTTGCAGAGAATATCCGGGATCACGAAAACTTCGTCCCAGCGCTTTTCGAGAATCCGGTCTGCCTCCGGTGTAGTCGGACCGTTCGCTGCCTCGGCAAGGATACGGCATTTGAGTTGACCGGCGTTCTTTCCGTTAATCACTCGATCGACGGCGGCTGGAATAAGGATGTCGCACGGCAGAGTGAGGAATTCCTTGGGATCGACATGATCATCCTGAGCGAAGGCCCGCAGATTTCCCTTCTTAAACACGTGCTGCTCGGCGGCTTTCACGTCAATTCCCTTCGGATTGTAGATTGCTGCGGTGTGATCGCTGATCCCGATGACTTTGACGCCGCTTTTGTAGGCGAGCGACAGAGCTGCCACCGAGCCGACGTTGCCGAATCCCTGCACGATGGCTGTGCACTTTTCAGGATTCAGTTTCAACATGCTCATGGCCCGCTCGATGAGGTAAACAGCGCCGCGCCCGGTGGCTTCGCGCCGGCCTTCAGTCCCACCGATGGCGACCGGTTTGCCGGTAACGATTTCATTGACGGCGTAGCCCATGTAAACCGAGTAGGTGTCCATGAACCAGGCCATGATCTGTTCGTTCGTGCCCATGTCGGGCCCCATGATGTCGGTGTGCGGCCCGACGAACGGAATCATTTCCTGCATGTAACGGCGCGAGACCGCTTCCAACTCAGTGCGTGACAATTTGGTGGGATCAACGGCCACACCGCCTTTGGCGCCGCCGTACGGCAACTGCGCCAGCGCGCATTTCCAGCTCATCCACATTGCCAGCGCGGCCGTTTCGCCCATTGACAACGAAGGGGCAAACCGCGTGCCGCCCTTTGTAGGGCCGAGCGCGATGTGATGTTGGACGCGGTAACCCTGAAAGGCTCTGGTGCTCCCATCGTCCATGTGCACGGGGAGCGTCACTGCGACGGCGCGCTTCGGATACGTCGCCCACTCGCGGTCGCTCTCATCGATGTTCAGGTAATCGGCGATGACTTTAAACTGGTCGCACGCCATTTTGAAAACCTCGTCGTCGTAAATGGTCACGGATAAATCTGTCGAATCTCGGTCGTCCATGGGAAAGTTGCTATTTGCGCTGAGGCGGGATGGCCGTCAAATCGAAACCTTCGGACTGCGCGGACATGTCCGCGCTTTTATAGCGGCGACATGAATCTGCTTAGCGCCGAAGGCGCCGTCTCACTTCGAGCCTGGGGCGACGCCCCAGGATCCAAATGCCCTACCGTGAACAAGCGCTGAAGGCGCGCTTCAATCTGGTAGATGCTGTTTGATTCCAAGCTGGTGTCGGACGTGAATCGCGCTTTCAGCGCTTCTGGCTGTTCTTCATTTCGCGATCTGGGGCGTTGCCCCAGCCTCGAAATGAGTTCGCGCCTTTGGCGCGACAAATTCTAAGGCGATGCCCGGGATTCGGCATGGCGAATCCGTCACTGTGGTGGATTACAGTGAATGCGGACTTCCGGCCCTAATACATACGTGCGGCGAAATGTCGCCGCACTCCAAGCGCACAAAGCATCGACAATCATGTTTCAATTCCAGTATCGTCACGCCCGAAATGAAAATTGAAACCTTAGCCGTTCACGCAGGGCACGACATCGACCCTGCAACCGGGGCAGTCGCCACCCCAATTTATCTTTCCACTACATTCGAGCGCGACATCGAAGGCGGTTACCCGCGCGGGTTCATGTATACGCGCAACAACAACCCCAACCGCGAAGCCTTGGAGCGCGGGATCAGCGCGCTCGAAGGCGGCGCGGCTGCGGCTGCGTTCGCTTCCGGAACCGGAGCGACGATGTCACTCCTTCAAGCGTTGTCACCCGGCGACCACGTCCTGGCGCACATTGACGCCTACTACGGCACATCGCGATTGATCCGCGAAATTTTTCTGCGCTGGGGACTCGAAGCCGATTTCGTTGACATGAGCGATCTCGCTGCGGTCAGAAAAGCTTTGAAACCAAATACAAAATTGGCGTGGGCCGAAACGCCGTCCAATCCGCTGCTGAAAATTGTCGATCTCGCTGCCGTCGCGGAAATCGTGCATGATGCCGGCGCACTTATCGTTTGCGACAACACCTGGGCGCCGGTGTTGCAACGGCCTTTCGATCTCGGCGCCGATCTGATCCTGCACTCGACAACGAAATATTTCGGCGGGCACTGCGATGTTCTGGGAGGAATTCTCGTTGCAAAAACAGAGAATGATTTTGTCGAGCGCATCCGCGGCATTCAATACGAGGCCGGTGCAGTCCCCTCGCCTTTCGATTGCTGGCTCATCTTGCGCGGGATGCGCACGTTACCGTGGCGTATGCGGGCGCACTCGGAGAACGCCATGAAAGTTGCGGATTTTCTCGCGCGACACCCGAAAGTAGCGCGTGTCCATTATCCGGGACTACGATCCCATCCCGGTCACAAGATCGCGGCGAAACAGATGTCGCTGTTCGGCGGGATGCTTTCGTTTGAAGTGACGGACGGACGCGACGCGGCGATGTCGGTCACGGCGAAAACGAAAATTTTCATTCGTGCCACGAGTCTGGGCGGCGTAGAAAGTTTGATCGAGCATCGCGCGTCGATCGAGGGGCCCGGAACAACTTCAGCCGAA
>JBGPNR010000195.1:0-4502 GCA_041487635.1 Candidatus Udaeobacter sp.
CCCTCGGCGATTTCCAACGGCTTTTTCTTGCGACCCGAGTTAATCGAGGCCCTTAATGAGGCAGGACTTCAGGAAATGCAGATTTCTATTGATGGAGTCCAGGCCAACGACACAACACAGAAGGTGTTGGCTAACTTAAAGAAACGCCTTCAATGGCTCCGTGAGTATGCCCGTTTTCGAGTTATTGTTAGTGGCGTTCTCGGTGCATGCCCCCCACGAGAGGCTGAGGAGGTGCTCTCTTTTGCCAAGCAAATGGGCTTTGTCCCACGCGTTCTGCTTATTCACGATAATGAAGGTCAGTTGAAGCTGAGTAGTGAGGAAGCTAAGACATTTGAGAAGATCCTCGGCCAGCTGCCAAAGACTTTTGTAGATTTTTCGACTTACCGAAAACGATTGGTGCGCGACGGTTCCGCACCATTCAAATGTCGAGCTGGAAGCCGATACCTTTACGTTGATGAATATGGAAAGGTCAATTGGTGTTCACAGACTAGAAGCGTTTGGTCCAAAAGTTTGATGGATTACACGCGCACCGATTTACGCGAGCAGTTTTACCAGTACAAACCTTGCCACGCGACCTGCACACTCGGGTGTGCGCGCTCTACCAGCCACCTGGATAATTGGCGGGCTCAACCCGGTTTTAGCTCGTAGCCGGCGCTCTCATTGTTTTCTCCGCGCGCTGCAGCATGCGCGGAGTGTCCACGTCCTGCCACCAACCATCACCGATATCGATGGCACGGACTTTATCATCGCCGGCCATTAACCGAACTCCCTCGGCCAGGCTACAATCGTTTGTGCCACTGCGGGACTTCACTCGCTCGAGATAGTCGAAGATTTCAAGTGGGCATACGAACAGGCCGATATCAATCGCATTGTAATCCCGCAGGTTTTTCCCGATATCGGTGATCCTGTTTCCGCGCGTTTGAACTTTCATCGCGTCTTCCAAATCGAAGATGGAATCGAGTTTCCCGTCTACCGCGACGTTAAGGAAATCGGAATCAAAAGAATCGAGCAGATGATCGACTATCCCATCGTCGAAAACGTGATCGCTCATCGTGAGAAGAAACGGCTTGGCGACGTGATCGGCCGCTGTGAGCAACGAGATGCCATTTTGTTTTTGCCAATCGTGATTTTCAATGAAGGACGCGCTAAGGCCGGAGGGAATCAACTGCTTCGCTTGGGCGATCATGCGCTTGCTTTCATAGCCAACGACGAAGTCGAGAGTTTTGATCCCTGCGTGGATTAGTGTATCCAAGACATACGAAAGCAGTGGGCGGCCAAGCACCGGGACGAATGGCTTCAGAAAAGTCTTATCGGAACCGCGCAGACGCGAGCCTTCGCCGGCCATCAAAATTACCGCTTCAGAGATAGAAGTCATATCTGGGATGGCTCAATGGAGCGGTAGCAAGAGCAAGAATCATAGGCCGTAATATCTTTTCAGGCCCCACAGCCGTACGCGTTGTGGAAGAAATCTGAAAATCAATGGAGCAATTTTTGATTGAAACACATCGCCGACTGTTATCCGCGGAGGGGGACGATCTTCATTGATTAATTTGAGAACATGTCGGGCGACGAGGTCCGGGCTCGGCGCGCTTTTCATGTTGCGCTCGACGACTTCCCAAGTCCTCGCGATTTTTGTGTCGTAGCGGGAATTAGCCTTGGTGCTCTTGATCACGCCCTGGTTAAATTCCGTGCGGATGTCGGCCGGCTGAAGATCCACAACGTGCACGCGGGAATTACCGAGTTCGAGCTGGATCGACATGGTAAAAGATGCGAGGGCCGCTTTCGCGGCGTTGTAAGCCGCCATGAACGGCACTGGAAGTCGGGAAGCTAATGAAGTGACGTTAATGACCAAACCTTCACCACGCGCCTGCATGTGGCGAAGCGCGAGTTGCATCAATTGGATTTGGCCGAAAACCAGAATTTGAAACTGGCTCGCAATCGTTTCCATGGGAAGAAACTCAGCAGCGTCAAAATGACCGGCCCCGGCGTTGTTGATCACAACGTCGAAGTAACCAGCTTCTGCAAGCGCGGCATTGAATGCCTCCTCGATGGAAAGCCGATCGGCCAGGTCGAGACGCACGGGATGGCATCGCGGCATTTTTGGGATGCGTTCCAAGTTGCGTGATGTACCCCATACCTCATGACCTTCCTCCACAAGTAATTTGGCGATGGCCAGACCAATGCCCGAGCTCGCACCGGTGAGAAAGACTCGCCTCATCACGCCGGTTTGGCCAACCGTCTGTGGCGCAACCAGCCAACCCCGAAGATTGCGAGGAAGACAAGACCGGCTATGACTTGTCCAGCGATCCCATCCAGAAACAAACGACACATCAGCGCCGGTACAAAAGCGATGATTGCGGTAAGGATCGGTGGACGGACGCTACTCCACGGATTGCGCCATCGAAAGACCAGACGCAAGACTCCATAACGCAAGATGCCTTGGATCACGTAGGGCAGCAGGATGCCACACGCCGCGCCCATCACTCCAAATCGAGGAATCAACCAGAGATTTGCGCCGAACGCCACCGCGCATGTGACCGAAGAATTCAGAAGGTTCAAGTGCGGGCGTTGCACCATGATTACGGTCTCACCCAACGACACAAACGCGTTCGTGGCACACGCGATGCCGAGGATCCCGAGCCAAGCGCCACCTTGCCGAAACGCTGGACCGTAGATCAGTAAGATCACCGATCCGGTGAGCGTCATGAGGGCGACCAGTGGTAACAAAATCCAAAGCATCCACTCGGCTAGACGAGCATAGGTGGCGGCGGCGCGTTGCTGATCGCCGGTTGCAGTCATGCCGGCAACGACTGGGGCAAAGATCGGATTGAACGCCTGGTTGACCTTGCGTAAATTGCTCGCAAGCCCAACCGTGACACTATAAACGCCAACCGTGGCGAGGGTCACCCCGGGAGCGCGGCCGATGAACCATCCCAGCATGATCACGTCCAGCCGCAGGATGAACGCGTTAAACATCTGATAAACGCTGATGGGAGCGCCGTAGGCGAGCAATGGTTTTGCTTCGGTCCAAATGGAGACGGTGTCGCGCGCTGTCACACCGCTGAAGAGTCTTGAGGCAAATATGAGTGCGACAATTCCCGAAGCCGCGGTTCCGGAAACGGCAGCCACCTCAGGAGCGAACCTTGTGAATCCAAAGCCGAGCGCGATCAAAAGCGCCAGCGTCGTGATGGTAGGCTCTGTCATGCCTCGCGAGTAGATGTCGTGCTTCATCACCTTCATGCCGCGCGAGATGGAAGTACAAACGCGGTACACAGCGATGCCCGGCAGCGCGCAGAGGACAAAGGCCAGCGCGGACAGCGTCTCGCGCGGAAATTGCAATCGATCGCCAAACATTTGCAGGGCCGTGATGCCGATGGCGGCGACGAGCGTCGACTGGGTTAGAACCAGAACAACGGCTGCGCGGAAGAGGGTGCGACTGCGCACGAAATCGCCGGTCGCTTGCGAACGGGCGATAAAAGTCGTGACGGTGTTATCGAGTCCGAAGACCGCAATTTTGCTGGCCAGATCGGTATTCGCCCAGGCAACCGAAAATGTTCCCAAGGCAGCCGGTCCGAGGAGTCGCGCAACGAGAAATGTGAATATGCCGCGAAAATTCGACGCCAACGTCGCGATGGTGTTCAAGAAGGCGCCGCGTTTGAGCTCTGCTCCGGTTTCGTCTACGCGCGCTGGTGCATCCGCTGCCGGCGGCGGGATGTTGAGCGTACCCTCTATCGTGCTCATTGGCTTCTCACCGACCAGGTCATAGGCTCGGGCGATTTCAGCGTTATCTGTCATACGTCTTGAGGAAGAGTGCCTACGCTACAGTTGAGTGCTCGGGTCCGCCAAAATTTTCTGGCAAAGCGTCTTGGTCATGCATCAGTGGGTGACGGTAGCCTTTATTGCATTGAGCGGTGGCTGTCGCTACACTTGGGGTCCATTTCGCCCAAACAGCATGAGCATTCGAGCGATCACGTGTGAGCAGAGAGGGGCGAAAGAGACTCTCCTGCTTGCTAGCATAAAACCGCGAAAAAGCCGCCTTTCCCCGAGCTAAAAAGTTTTCGCAAGGATTGACTATCTTTGGAGGGTCAGAAAATGGATCTCCCAGCCGGTATTCTAACTTTGCAACGCACCGATCGCTGGATTCGTGGCCCGCTCTGCACCATTCTGGTATGCGCGTCTTAATTACGGGAGGTGCCGGTTTCATCGGCCGGCACATCGCCGAACACTTCCAGCATCGAGCCGATGTTCGCGTCCTTGATAACCTGTGCTGTGGTCTTAAGAGCAATCTGTCCGGCTTGGAATGCCAACTTGTCGTCGGCTCAATTCTTGATCGGGATCTCGTGAGAGAAGCTATGAAAGACGTGGACTTCGTCTTTCACCTCGCGGCTATGGTGAGCGTGCAGGAATCCGTGCAGAAGCCGAATGAATGCGCCGAGATCAATGCTTTGGGTACAGCGATTGTCTTGGAAGAGGCGGCGCGGGCGCGAGTGAAAAAGCTGATC
>JBGPNR010000196.1:0-4500 GCA_041487635.1 Candidatus Udaeobacter sp.
CTGGCGAGACGCCCGCGCCGGAGTCCGCGAAGTCAGCTGACGCGTCCCAACTCGAAGCACTGGCAAAAAAAATCGACGACCAGTATGCAAAGATCGATGCGCTTGCTCAGGCAATCCTAAAGCTGGAGCAAGAAATTTCCCACATCCGGCCAGGGATCATGATTGGAGATGGCACGCCCGCGCCGGCGAATCCTGCCGCTCCAGCCATGGCGCCGTCGCATTCCGCCGCTGCGGGCAACACGCACATCGTGGCACGCGGAGAGACACTGACGTCGATAGCCAAAATGTACAAAGTAAGCATCGATGAATTGCAAAAAGCCAACCACATCGAAGACGGTCGTAAATTGCAAGCGGGCCAAACCATCTCGATTCCGACTTCTGCCACACCGACACCGACGCCCGCGGGATAGTGAATTTTTCTTAGACCGGTAATTGCTGCTCTCGCTCGAGACTTTCCGAGGTAACGATTTCCGTCTGCGCATCTGTCTCGCGCAATGGCGAGACCTCGAGCAAACTTTGCCGGCACAGCCGCGCATATTTTCCATCCTGTGCGAGCAACTCATCGTGTGTTCCGCGCTCGATGATTCGGCCGTGATCGAGTACCAAGATTTGGTCTGCATACACGATTGTGGAAAGCCGATGTGCGATGACAATCGATGTGCGGTTCGCCATCAAGCGCTCAAGGGCTTCCTGAATCAGGCGCTCGGTCGCTGTATCCACGCTAGCGGTTGCCTCGTCGAGAATCAAAATCGGCGGGTCTTTCAGCAGCGCTCGCGCAATCGATAAACGCTGTTTCTCGCCCACGCTCAATTTCACGCCGCGCTCCCCCACCACACTTTCCAACCCGTCTGGCAAACGCTCGATAAATTGTCGCGCGTTCGCCGCATCCACCGCACGCCATAATTCAGCATCTGTCGCATTCGGTTTTCCCATGAGCAGATTTTCGCGAATCGATCCGTTAAAGAGAAAACTTTCTTGCGTCACTACCCCGATTGCTTCACGCAAGGTGCGCAGCTCATATTCACGGAGTGGCTTTCCATCGATGTAGATTTCTCCGCTCGTGAATTCGTAGAAGCGCACGAGCAGATTGACCAAGGTCGATTTGCCGGCGCCGGTTGCTCCTACCAGCGCGACAGTCGCTCCCGGCGGCGCATGAAAGGAAACGTGCCTGAGCGCTGGCAATCCTTCGACGTAGCTGAAGCTTACGTTTTCGTAGCGGATGTCGCCAAGAATGCGAGCCTTGTAGCCGCGATCGGTGATCGCGGTGCTGGGATCGGTGATCTCGGCTACAGCTCCTGCCTCCACTTGTTCATCTAGAATTTCAAACACGCGTTCGCCAGCGGCCCGTCCGGCTTGAACAAGTTGATTGAGCTGATGGAGCCGGCTCACCGGATCGTAGAGAAACGCGGTCAACATTAGAAACGCGACCAGATCGCCGATTTGCATCGCGCCCGTCAGCACTGCGTGAGCACCAAACCCAAGCACGAGCAGTGCCCCGATTGCTTCAAACATCGACATCGACGGGCTGTAAATTGCCCATACGCGCATCACCACGAGCGTGGCGTGCCGTAGTTGGTCGCTTACTCGGTTGAACCGCGCGTGCTCTTCTCGTTCGCGCACGAAACTTTTGATCTGCCGGACGCCAGCGAGATTATCGTGCAACAGCGCGTTCATGTTAGACGAGGCCCGCCGTTGCGAACGATACCGCCGGTGCGCGGTCAGCGTGTAAGTCAGCGCGCCGACGATAAGCAATGGAAACGGCACCAGCGCGAGTAACGCCAGCTTCACGTTCAGATAGAACATTACGCTGATGACAATCACCACTTGGAGGATGGCGACCACCCCCTGTTCGATCCCATCGATCAACACGCGCTCGACGGAGTTCACGTCCTCAATCACGCGAGTCATCAGATCGCCCGTGGCGCGATTGTCGAACCAGCGCAACGGCAGCAGTTGAATGTGCGAATACAGATCGCTCCGCAAATCGAAGATTACCCTTTGCTCAAACGTATTGTTGAGTACGAGCCGCAGCGCGTTAAATCCGTGTTGAACAAGAAAGGCGACCGCCGCCAGCAAGATCAACGGTAGCAATTTGTCGGGCCGGTTCGCCCTCACCACGTCGTCAATGATCCACTTCGCTGCCGCCGGAAAAACGATCACCATTAGCGTGCTCAGGATCGCGCAAGTCAACGTTCCCGCGGCCATCCATGGATACCGTTTAAGATAAGAAAAAACCCGCCAGACCGTTTTCATTGCCCGAGCAACCTCGACGCGGAGGTCGTGACGTCAAGGTAGACGATTGTCCACAATCGTCCTCTCTACACCGGAAAACACGTTGTCGTCCTTACTGGCGCTGCGTTAATCTTGGTCAGTGTCCAACGAGTCCTACCGTTTTTGCGACGAAGTTCACATCGACCAACTCGAGGTCTCCACGCATATCGGAGTTCCGGAACAAGAGCGCGCCGCGCCACAACGATTAACTGTCAGTATTTCCTTCTGGCCGTTTCAGCAGACGCGCGACCTGGCCGACAACATTCACAAAGCCGTGAACTATTCAGCGGTGGCCGAGGAAACGAAGAGTTTCGTGCGCGATCAATCGGTCAATCTTATCGAGACGTTAGCCGATCTGCTCGCAGCGCATTTACTGAAAACTTTTCCCATACAGAAAGTGACGGTGGAGCTGCGAAAGTTTCCTCTCCAGGATGCGAAATACGTCTCTGCGACGGTGACACGCACTGCCTCCGTCGGTTGAACGCACTCAAGCGGCAGCGAGGATGAACCATGAATATGCACGAAAAACGAAAGCAGACGACCGCGGATGACGTGGATCACACGGATAAACAGAATCCACAGAATGACGCGCGCGATCGGTGCGCCGTCAGCTGAAAACATCGCAGCGCAGATTAAACGCTGGCGCTCCGATTTGGGCAGGTAAAAGATGAATTCGCCTGAGAATACAGTCGCCTTTGGGGCGCCGGGGATCGAGCCGCGTTGGACCTCTAGCGCAAAAGAAGGCGTTGGCACGGCCTACCATACAAGTTGCCGTCTCTGGTTCACGCTGAGTCACGGAATCCTCAACGAGATTTACTACCCGCACGTCGATCAACCAAACACGCGTGATTTTCAGTTTCTCATCAGCGACGGCGAAACATTTTGCCACGAGGAAAAACGCGATCTTGATCATCTTATCGAATACCCGGCGCGCGATTGCCTCTTTTATCGTCTCACGAATTCGGAGCCGCGCGGTCGCTATCGGGTAATAAAACATGTGCTTACCGACCCGCACCTGTCGGTATTGCTTGTGCACACAAAACTCGAGGTATTCGATGAATCGCTACGAGGAAAGCTGCGCCTCTACGCATTGTTGGCTCCTCACATAGCTGGACGCGGCGCTGGCAACTCTGCGTGGTGTTCGGAAATCGGCGCTGTCAAACTGATCCACGCTCAGCGCGAAAACGTTCACCTGATCATGGCATGCGGCACCGGTTTCTCTCGACGCTCCATCGGTTACGTCGGCTTCAGTGATGGTTGGCAGGACTTGATGCACAATTTCAAAATGGATTGGGAGTTTCAGGAAGCCGTAAATGGCAACATCGCAGCTACTGGCGAGGTCAATCTCCCAGATGGCGGCGAGTTCACAATTGCTGTCGCGTTCGGTCGAAGTTACCAGAGCGCAGCCACGAAGTTGTTCCAATCAATGGCGGAGCCGTTTGAGTCCCATCGCCAGGACTTTATCCGGCAATGGCAGCGAGCAGTGGTGAATCCCGAATTCGACTTCAGCGCTGACACATCCGACAGCGGCGGGATCTATCGGCTGAGCCGTTGCGTGTTACTGGCACATGAAGACAAAGTTTTTCAAGGCGCGATCGTCGCCTCGATGAGTATTCCCTGGGGCGAGACGAAAGGCGATACTGATCTGGGTGGTTACCATCTCGTTTGGACTCGCGACTTGGTGCACAGTGCGACAGCACTCTTCGCCACCGGTCAGACGAGCACGCCGCTGCGCGCGTTGATCTGGCTGGCCGCTATTCAGCGGCCGGACGGTAGTTTTCCGCAAAATAGCTGGATCGATGGCACCGCTTATTGGTCGGGGTTGCAGCTCGACCAGGTTGCTTTTCCGATATTGCTGGCGTGGCGTTTGCACAAGCAAGACGCGCTCGGTCTCTTTAGTCCTCGCGTGATGATTGTCCGCGCTGCGGCAGACCTGATTTTGCAAGGGCCAGTCACCAGTCAGGACCGCTGGGAAGAAAACGCTGGCTACTCGCCTTCGACACTCGCAACTGTCATTGCGGCTCTCGTCTGCGCGGCGGACTGGGCCAAGGAATACGGTAAAACGGGGGTTGCAGATTTTATTTTCGCGTATGCCGACTGGCTGGCCGCGCACCTCGAAGAATGGACCGTCACAACGCAGGGCGAGTTGGTCGAGGGCGTCCCGCGTCACTACATCCGCATCAATCCAACCGACCCCGACGCGCCCGACCCTCACGCCGATCCGAACAC
>JBGPNR010000197.1:0-4499 GCA_041487635.1 Candidatus Udaeobacter sp.
AAAGATGATCACGCCGGATACGGGATCAGCTCGCCGCTTTGGGACTACGTCTTTCGCACGACGCGCCGGTAATCAAGCCAACTCGTTGTAGACACAGGTTTTTGCCAAAATCGGGCGGGCTCTCACTGTACTAAAATCTTGTCCTGAATTAGGACACCCGCTACATTGGATGCCCCGAGACGGAACTCCGCGGTATGCAGACGAAGCGGACCACTTCGTAAGGAATCTAGTGAACCATAAAATAATCAACTTTGCTGGGGGACGCCGACTATGGAGACGCGAGCGAGCGATAGATTTAACAGTTTGATGAACGACGACCCGGCAAAGCTCAGCCTGAGTAATTTTCTGGCGGGCGAAAGCGACGACCCGCTGCAAGCTCCAGCGAGCTTCACAAATTGGATGCGCGTCGGCGCGTGGGCGGTTCAATTGTATGAGCCCGAGCTCCTCGCGACTGCAGATGCGCGCACGGTGATCAATTATGGCGGCAAGCCGAGGCCGGTGATCAATCTCTGCTCATACAATTATCTCGGCCTCGCAAATCACCCTGAAGTGCTGGCTGCCGCACACGAGGCGCTCCGGACGCACGGAATGGGCGCGTGCGGTTCGCCGATGCTCTCGGGAATGACCGATCTGCATCGCGAACTCGAACGGCGCGTCGCGAAATTTCTTAGACGCGAGGATGCGATGCTTTTCAACAGCGGCTTTGGCGGCGCGCTGGGCACCATCTCGGGGCTCCTTCGCAAAACCGACGTGGCGCTTTTGGACAATCGCTCTCATCTTAGCCTTCGCGATGGGGCTGTGCTGTCCCGGTGCCGCACAGAGAAGTTCGAGCATAACGATCCAGCGTCACTTGACGCCGCGCTGAGTCGCCACAAAGGCCGACGTCAGTTGGTGATTGTCGAGGGCATTTACTCGATGGACGGCGATTTTGGCAATCTTAAGGAGCTAATTGCTGTGGCGGAGTCTCACGGGGCGAGCGTGTTTATTGATGAAGCTCACTCGATGCTGGCATGCGGCGAACACGGTCGCGGGGCAGCCGAGAAGTTTGGCGTTGAAGACCGTGTCCCGCTGCTTTATGGAACTTTCTCTAAGGCTTTTGGCGCGCTGGGAGGCTTCGTCGCCGGTTCGAAAGAGACGCTGCAATATCTGCGGTTCTACGCGCATCCTTATGTTTACTCGTGTGCGCTGCCGCCGGTGGTGATCGCGGCCATTCTCAAGGCGCTCGAACTTGGCACCAGCCAGCCGGAACTGCGTGCGCAACTTTGGGAGAATGCCGATTACTTCCATGCGCAACTTCGAAGCCTGGGACTCGACACCGGAGAATCTACAACGTACGTGATGCCCATCGTCATCGCCGATCGTGAGCGCATGTATCGGCTCGGTCACGAACTGCGGCGGCGTGGTCTTTGGGTTGCACCAGTGGATTATCCGGCTGTGCCGCAGAGCCGGATTTGCTTCCGTGCGTGCGTGACCGCCATGCATACGCGCGCGGACTTGGACGAAGCACTCAATATCCTCGCAGACACACTCGTTCCGGCGTTGCTACAAAAGCAAAGCGCCTGAGCGTGCCAGTAGAAATCTGATGGCCGAGCCTAAAGAGGCGCCGCATTCGCGCGTCCAAAGCACTTATAAAGCGCGTGAGGTAGAAGGTGTTCTCGATCTGTACTTTTACAGGCCGATAGGATTTCGGCTGGCCGAATGGTTCGCTCAGCTCAAAATGACGCCGGCGACCGTGTCGCTGCTGGCCGGTGTCTCCGGCGTGATTGCGGGACACCTTTATTATTATCGCGATCTACGCGTCAACATCGTTGGCATGGTGCTCCATGTCTGCTCTAACGCACTCGACAACGCTGATGGCCAGCTCGCTCGCTTAACACAGACGGAAAGTCGCAAGGGGCGAGTTATTGATAGCGTTGCCGATCATTTGGTCTTTTTGAGCATTTATTTGAATCTGGTTTTGCGGTGTCTGGCTGAAGGTTTTTCGCCGGCGATCTGGTGTCTGGCGCTTGCTGCTGGCATCAGTCACGCATTACAAGGTGCAGCGGCTGATTATTTCCGCAGCACCTATTTGTACTTTGTAGCAAACGGAGCACGGACCGGCATGGATTCCTCCTCCGGCCTGCGCTCTGAGTACCGAAGCTGGAGCTGGCGTCAAAGGCCGTGGGACAAATTGCTTCTCGCACTGTATTTGAATTTCACTCGCCAACAGGAAATGCTCGCGCCGCGGCTCAAACAGTTGCGTGGTACAGCCAGCGAACTGTTTCAGAGCCAAATTCCGCGTTGGCTGGAGCAGCGTTATCGAGATTCGACCGGCCAGATGTTTAAGTGGTGGGGCTTATTGATGACCAATAGCCGGATGTTGATATTGTTTGCTCTGCTGTTCATCGGCCAGCCGGTTTATTACTTTTGGTTCGAACTGATCCCGCTGAACCTGTTGTTCGTCTATCTGATTGTCCATCAGGAAAAAATGGCTGCATCGCTGGAGAAGTTCGCATTATCGAAACATAACCGAGTGGCGATGAGAGAATGAAAGCGATGCGAAGACGCATCGCACTCCAAAAGCACTTCGTGCGAAATCCACTGAAGGCGCCTCGTTTGTTTCGCGGAGCTTTTGGAGTGCGCACGCGTCCTCGCGTCGCTTTTGCACTGCAACGTTTTTCGCGAAAATCGGTGAGAACTGAGAATTGGGCGTAGCGACCGTGTCGAACATCGAAGTTTCAGAAGTGACCACGCGCCGCGAGCGCGATGCGTTCATCAAATTTCAATGGGAAATTTATCCGAATGATCCGGCGTGGGTGCCGCCGCTGATCATCGAACGGAAAGCGTTCCTGGATCGCAAACATCATCCGTTTTACAGGCACGGGGACGCCGCGTTATTTCTCACCCATAGAAACGGCAACATCGTCGGACGAATCATGGCCAGCGACGATCCGAACTACAACTCGGTGCACCAATCGAACGTCGGCTGTTTCGGCCTGTTCGAGTGCATCGACGACCGCGATGTAGCCGCTGCGCTCTTTGAAGCTGCGGCCGATTGGCTTCGCAAGAGAGGGCGAACTGAGATCATGGGCCCGATTGATTATTCAACCAATTACGTCTGCGGCCTGTTGATCGACGGATTCCAATTTCCGCCCACAATATTGACCGCGCACAATCCGCCGTATTACCGCCATCTCATTGAGAGCTGCGGATTCGCAAAAACAAAAGATTGGTACGCGTGGTGGTTTGCCGATCCGTCAAAAGCGGTGGCGCAATTGCGACGGCTCGCTACTCGCGTTCACAGGCATTGCCCTGTCACTTTTCGTCCAGCGAATCTCAAAAATCTTCGGGATGAAAGCAGACGGCTCCGTGAAATTTACAACCAGGCATGGGAAAAGAACTGGGGCTTTGTGCCATTCACAGAAGCGGAGATCGAATTTATGACCAAAGAACTTAAGCCGCTGCTCCTGCCGAAGTTTGCCTGGATCGCCGAGAGCGGGAATGAACCGGTCGGGTTCGCGCTGGGTGTGCCGGACATCAATGTGGTCCTGCGCGATCTCGACGGTCGGCTGACACGATTTGGGTTTCCAATCGGTCTGATCAAATTGCTGTTCTACAAGAAACGCATCCGCAAAGGTCGCCTGATCGCGCTCGGCGTAATTGAAAAATATCGCCGCGCCGGCATCGCAGAGACGCTGGTGTTGCGCGTGATCGAAGAAACAATGGTCAAACGCGGAATCACCGGCGAATTGAGCATGACGCTGGAAGACAATTTCATGATCAACCGTTTCCTCGAAGCGATCGGCGCGCATCGCTACAAAACTTATCGCATTTACTGCAAGTCAATCGCGTAGTGTCGATAGTAAGCTCAGACCCTGATCTCCTCGCGACCAAACCCTGCGAACAAAATTGCGCTACCACTCCTTGAAATCGCCCGCGTGCTCGTGCCTTTCGATCAGGTTGCCGACGTCATCATAAACGCGGATCACATAGGACTAAGGTCCAATAGGCAGAGCCCGCAAAACCTGTGAAAATTAGTCTTGGGACGAGAAAAACAGAAGGTTCAACGACTGCGGGGAGCCAGGAATTAAACGGGGACTAACCCAGCCGGTGTTTATGAATTAGCACGGCGACCTAGTGTTACCGCCTCTCCGCACCGTTGAGCCCGCCGCAGTCGCTGCTCGCTGATATTTTGTTTAAAACAACGGATGCGGCTATGCATCAATTGCGAAATGCTGTGCAGTTCTTGATACCTCGACAATGCAACCGACAGCGTCCTCGTAATCGCTGACTCAAGTTCAACAAACGCGCTGAGCTTTTCGTCGGAGTGCACAATAAAGCGCCTTCCGTCGCCGCGATGCGCGTCAACAATCCAGATCGTTCGCCCCTGCGAATCGACGGCTGAGACGTAACCCAAACTCCAACCGCGTTTCTTGAGATTACAGTGGATTATTTCCCAGTACTTCACGCGCACCTAAATGCGATGAACATATTTTGGGGATCACGCAACCGGGTCACAG
>JBGPNR010000198.1:0-4480 GCA_041487635.1 Candidatus Udaeobacter sp.
ACCGGAGTGCCTTCGCTGACGAAGTTAAAGAACGCAATTGCATACTGTTCGGGCATGCGAACACAGCCATGGGACGCCGGATAGCCCGGCAAATATCCGGCGTGCATTCCATCCGCACCGGAGAACCGCATGAAATAATGCATCGGCGCCGGAATAAATTTCCCTCCGCTTGGAACCGACATATCAGCGTCGGCGTCCGCCACGAGGGTGTTTCCGCGCGCATCGACGATTTTCCCGTACATGCTCGAATAGTGGCTTCTTTCTTTCTCCAGAACCTTGAATGAACCGGTCCGGGTGAGATGGCCGTAACGGCCGCTGGAAATCGGCGATGCCAACACGGGTCGACCATCTCGAAGGAGATACGCCATCTGCTCTTGCAAATCTATTTCGACTGATGTTTGCGCGCCCGCAACCCCGGCGAAGCAAAGCAAGATCGACAATCCCAATGCTACCCTCACACCTCCTTTCAACCCGCGCGATGCGCGAAAGTCGCAGGCTCAGCGGCATGAAGCCTAGACCGCGATCGGTGCTTTGATCGATGGGTGCGGGTCGTAACCGATGAGTTCGAAATCTTCGAATTTGAAATCGTGGATGTTTTTGACGGCCGGATTCAATTTCAGCCGCGGCAACGACCGGCACTCGCGGGTAAGCTGTTCGCGTGCCTGGTCGAGATGGTTTTTGTAAATATGCAAATCGCCAAAGGTGTGAACGAAATCACCCGGCACGAGGTCGGCGACCTGAGCTACCATCATCGTGAGCAGCGAGTACGATGCGATATTGAATGGCACGCCCAGGAAAAGATCGCAGCTGCGTTGGTACAACTGGCAACTTAGTTCGCCGTCCTGCACATAAAACTGGAAGAGCACGTGACATGGTGGCAACGCCATCTTCTCGATTTCAGCCGGATTCCAAGCGCTCACCATGAGCCGCCGGCTCTGTGGATTTGATTTGATTTGCGCGATGAGATTGTCGATTTGATCCACTCGCGCGCCGTTTGCGCCCTGCCAATCCCGCCATTGTGCGCCATAGACACGACCGAGGTCGCCTGTTTCGTCAGCCCATTCATCCCAGATCGTCACCCCGTGCTCATTGAGATAACGAATGTTGGTGTCGCCACGCAAAAACCAGAGCAACTCGTAAATGATGGATTTGATGTGCAGCTTTTTTGTGGTGAGCAGCGGGAATCCTGGTCCTGAATTGCGCAAATCAAACCGAGTTTGCACCCCGAACACTGACAGCGTTCCGGTGCCGGTGCGATCATTGCGTGGCCGACCGTGATCGAGAACCAGCCGGAGCAGATCGTGATATTGCCGCACGCCAAAATTTTATCGTCGTATGCGCATTTCGCGAAACGGAATTTGTTTGTATCACGATTTTGTGATTGAGAACGATCTAATGTGCGGAACTTTTAGAGTACAACGTGTGTGTGCCCTGAATCCTTGTAGCGGCGTTTGTGTCAAACGCCGACCCAAAACGAACAGGCGCTTGGCACAAGCGCCTCTACAACTCATACTCGGCGGCGCGAAACGTAGTTCACAGAAATTCAGCTTACTTTTCAAAGGAGCTTACGATGAAAACAAATTTTAGGTGGAGAATGATGGCATTGGCTGCGCTGCTTGCTTCAACTTTGATGGCAGCGTGTGGTCTGCATTGTACGAATCCCTCTACTGAAACGCTCACCGTGTATGAAGACGCACCAACGCTGAAGCTGCTTGACCTCGGCCCACCGGGAAACAGTCCGGGCGATGTCTATCATTTTTTTGCTGCGCTACACTCTACTCCCGGCGGTCCCGTCACAGGCGAAGTGTTTGGCTCGAAGACGCTGATCAAAATGGCGACTGACGCAAACCCAAACTTGGAGACGCGCGCAACTGTTCTGTTCTTCAGCTTTGCCAATCGTCAGGATCAAATTGTGGCTTTGGGCGCACGCGATTATCCACCGACCGCTGGTGAATTTGATGCGGGCCAGCCTGTAGTGCGCGCGATACTGGGCGGTACCGGTAAGTACATGGGAGCTCGTGGTCAGTTGGCGAGTACGCGGAATGCGGATGGTTCCTATACGCAGGTGTTTACGTTGCTCAGGTGATCCGGATAGAAGCGCGCCGCATTGGCGCGACACCCCTTGGCAACTGGGTTGGAATCGAGCCGAATTGTCCCAGATGGGAGAGACCAGTTTATCGCTTGATCTGCGTTAGACCCTGACGAACAGCAACTTAGCCCAGCCCTCTCGGTCTGGCCTAAGGCTTGCTTAGAATAGGTGGGATTAAAGTCTCGCCACGGCGATTCCGTCCATCGGCGACTTTACCAAGAAAGGACTTTTAATTTATGGCTAAAGTTTTAGGCATCGATTTGGGCACCACCAACTCCTGCATGGCTGTGATGGAGGGTGGCGACCCTGTGGTTTTAGAAAACAGTGAAGGCGCGCGTACGACGCCTTCGGTGGTTGCGTTCACGAAGAACGGCGAACGACTCGTCGGCCAGGCAGCGAAACGCCAGGCCGTGACCAACCCGCAAAACACGATCTTCTCGATCAAGCGCTTCATGGGCCGCAAGTACGATGAAGTCCAGGAGGAAATCAGGCGTGTCCCTTACAAGATAGTGAAGGCTGCCAACGGCGACGTGCATGTGCAGGTCGAGGTCAACGGCCAGCGCAAGACATTTTCGCCGCCGGAAATTTCGGCGATGATTTTGTCGAAGTTAAAAGCCGATGCAGAAGCGAAGCTCGGCGAAAAAATCACGCAGGCTGTCATTACGGTTCCGGCGTATTTCAACGACTCCCAGCGCAACGCTACGAAAGATGCGGGCAAGATCGCGGGCATGGAAGTATTGCGCATCATCAACGAGCCCACAGCTGCGTCGCTCGCTTACGGTTTGGATAAGAAAAAAGACGAGGAGATTGCAGTTTACGATTTGGGCGGCGGCACGTTCGACATTTCGGTGCTCGAAATTGGCGACGGCGTTTTCGAAGTCAAAGCGACCAACGGTGATACGCACCTCGGCGGTGACGATTGGGACGCGCGTATCATGGATTGGATCATTAATGAGTTCAAAAGGGATACGGGCATTGATCTAAGCAAGCAGCCCGACGCGGTTCAACGGATCAAGGAGGAAGCTGAAAAGGCCAAGATCGCGCTTTCATCCACACAGGAATACGAAATCAATTTGCCGTTTATCACAGCGGACGCGAGCGGCCCGAAGCACATTCAGAAGAAGTTGACTCGCTCGAAGATGGAGCAGCTTTGCGATGACTTGTTCCAACGCACCATCCCGCCGGTGAAGGCTTGCTTGAAAGACGCAGGCGTCACGGAGAAGGATGTCGACGAGCTCGTGCTGGTGGGCGGCATGACACGAATGCCCAAGGTACAGCAGATTGCACGCGACCTTATCGGCAAGGAACCCCACAAGGGAGTGAACCCTGACGAAGTGGTCGCGATCGGCGCTGGCATTCAGGGCGGCGTTCTTAAGGGCGACGTCAAAGATGTGCTCCTTCTCGATGTTACGCCGCTTACGCTTTCGATCGAAACAGCCGGCGGCGTGGCCACACCGATGATTCCGCGGAACACCACTATTCCGACGAGAAAATCGCAGATCTTCTCGACATACAGCGACAATCAGCCAGGCGTGGAGATCAAGGTGTTACAGGGCGAGCGACCACTGTCGCGCGACAATAAACAACTCGGCGTCTTCCATCTCGATGGAATTCCACCCGCCCCGCGCGGTGTTCCGCAAATCGAAGTGACATTCGATACCGACGCGAACGGTATTCTGCACGTCTCGGCCAAAGATTTGGGCACCGGGAAGGAACAAAAGATTTCCATCACCGGCAGCTCCGGTCTTTCCAAGGACGAAGTGGAGAAGATGCAGCGCGAAGCCGAAGCGCATGCAGAAGAGGACAAGAAGGCGAAGGAAGCCATCGAGATCAAGAACAACGCCGACATGCTCGCTTATCAGAGCGAGAAGCAGTTGAAAGAGCTTGGCGACAAAATCTCGGGCGACAAACGCAAACAGGTTGAAGACGCCATCGCCGCGGTACGCGACGCGATCAATCGCAACGACACCGATGCGATGAAACGGACCTACGACGACTTGCAGAACAAGTTCCAGGAAGTCAGCGCCGAGCTTTACAAACAAGCCTCAGCGCAGGCCGGTCCGCGCCCCGGTCCGCAACCCGGCCCTGAGGCGCAACAAGGTCCTGGTGCTGAAGAAGGCGCCGGCCCCGCAGGGCGGGGCGAAGGCGACGTTGTCGATGCCGAGTTCGAGGTCGTCGACGAAGACAAGAAAAAGTAACAACAATTTGTCGGTGGCGGTCGCCAGAATCGACAGTCGCCGGCTCAACCCAACAAACCAATAAGGAGTAAAAAACAACCTATGGCAGCAGTTAACGTAAGACCGCTCGGCGATCGGGTGCTGGTGCAGCCGCTCGAAGAGCAGGAAGTGAAAAAGGGCGGGATCATCATCCCCGATACCGCCAAGGAAAAAC
>JBGPNR010000199.1:0-4480 GCA_041487635.1 Candidatus Udaeobacter sp.
ACGTGAAAGTGCACAGCTTCAATTTCGCGCGACCGGGAACGCAGGACTGTCTCTTCGGAAGTGATTTTGCTGCCAAGATCGGTTCGATTCATCAAAGCCTGCCGAAACAAAGTGGCGACAGTGTGCCTGACTATTCATCGCTGATGGCCGAAGCTTTGAAAAACTCAAATGCCGATCAGGAACGCCCGCGATTGGTGTGGTCGGGCGAAGGTGGAAGCGTCCTGCTCGGACTTGTTCACTTGAATGAATCGATCATCGATTCGATGCGTGCCAGCAACGTCGATCGGGCCATCGAAGAATTTCTTGAGCGTGAACAGACGCAGATTCCGGCGAAACTTTTCCGCCCGCAGGTTCTAGTGAATACGGGCGATCTGATCAAGCAGGGATTACGCGAAGAGCTGGAAGAATTGCGAGCAGCAGACGCGGGCCGGAACTTTTATCTGTTCCTGATGCTCAATGATCAGCGCCGCAAACTTGCGCTGCACTTTGAAAATCTGGATCTGCATCGATTGGAATTTCAATTGCCATTCTTTGATGGCGCATTTCTCGAAGCGGTAACCGCAACGTCGCTCGACTGGTGTCTGCGTCACAAACTTTACGTCAAATGGCTGTCGCTGTTTCCACCGGCGGTGACCGCCGTTCCCTGGCAAGCGTACCCTGGACATGAACTTTGTCCACTGCCTATACCACAGCACCTGGCTTATCAGTGGGACGAAAACCATCAGTCGAATGAAAGCATCGCGCGCAAGCGCCGCGTGCTTCGCAATGCATCAGACGTGCTGCACTCCGCTCATTTCCCTGACCGGATTCTGAGCAAGAGAAATCTGCGGCTGGCCGCGTGGATTCATTCAACCGGCTGGCGGGATTATCAGTACGCAATCGAGGCTGCGGAGACTTACTACAAATACGCGAAAAACTGCGGAGGCAAATTTAGTTTGTCCCTTTCCTAAAACGCATGGAAAACCTTTTGAGCAAATCAACCGCAGTCTCTGCGCGAACGGCTGCGTCGGCTGAGTTTTTGGCTGGCGAGCAATTTGCACAACGTGCTCCGGCCGTTAGTGTCGTCATCCCCGCTTACAACGTCGCGCGTTACATCGGCGAGACACTCGAATCAGTTCTTGCGCAGACGTTTACTGACTACGAAGTGATCGTGGTGAACGACGGTTCGCCCGACACGGAAGAGTTTGAGCAGGCAATCGAGCCGTATCTCAGCCGCATTCGTTATCTGACACAGGAGAACCGTGGCGCCAGCGTCGCGCGCAACAAGGGACTGCAGGCAGCGCGGGGAGAGTTCATCGCGTTTCTTGATGCAGATGATCTGTGGCTGCCGAATTATCTGGAAGCACAGATGAAGTTTATTCGCGAAAGAGGCTGCGATCTTGCTTGCGCGGACGCAGAATATTTTGGGGCCACTACGCATGATGCGCCGACCTACATGACATTGCTTATGGATTCGGCTCCCGCTTTCGGCGATGTGACTTTTCTGGAATTGGTCGCCTCCGAACGAAGCTTGATCACTTCCGGCGTGGTCGCGCGCCGCGAACAAATTATGGAGATTGGATTGTTCGACGAAGCTTTGCGCAACGCGCAGGACTTTGATCTCTGGTTGCGCCTGTCGCGGCACGGAGCGCGACTGTCATATCAGAGAAAGGTGCTGCTCCGGTATCGCTGCCGCGCTGACGGCCTGACGGGTGACGCCGTCAACTGTCACAAAAGAGAGTTGCGCATCCTCGACAAAATTGAAGAGTCGTACGACCTCACGCCGCAAGAGAGAAATGAAGTCTCAACGGTAATTCGAAACCGCAGAGCCTCGTTGGAATTTGAGCTAGGCAAGGCTTACCTGTCGATAGGCGATTACGCGAACGCGCGCGAATGTTTTCGTAAAGCGAATAGCCTGCGCAAAACATGGAAGACAGAAATCGCGTTTTGGATGACACGCCTGTCGCCGAAACTGATGCGAGCAATTTTCGAGCGACGAATGTAGACCACGTAAAACTATTTTTTGCAGGTACAATCTGATGAGAAACCTTCGCGAAATTAATATTGAACAAACATCCGCACGCCGGCTGGCGCCAGCCGATCCGGCAAACGCCGAAAGTTTGACATTGGAACTCGAGCAGAACGGCGTCGTCGTTTTGCCGTCGCTCCTGACCGACGAGCAATTACGCGGGATGCAGCATGCGTTCGCCGCGAGGTTGAGGCGTTTGCGCTGGAACCAGTTCGATGGCTATCAACGAACTGAACCCTATCGACTGATGATCGAAGATGTGTTGCTGCTCGATCAAGGCTTCGTAGATGTGGCCTTAAATCCTCTGGTGAAAGAGATACTCGCAAGATATCTCGGCTCAAACTACGAACTCACGGAGACGAAAGGCTGGAAGTCTCTGCCGACGAAACGGGATTTCCATGGCTGGCATGGTGACATGTGGTACGACCAGACAGTCGAGAAAAAGGTCCATCGCGAAATCAAACTCGCTATGTATCTCACCGACGTGCACAGCGGCGCGTTCAATGTCATTAAGGGAACGCATCAACAACGGCACCCACACAATCTGAAGCGGGCTGAGATCAAAGAATTGCCGATGTCTGACCGCATCGAGCTGGCAGGTCCGGCTGGAACAGCCTTTTTGTTCGACACTACGGTCGTGCATCGACAGGGCATTCCCATGCTCGAGCCGCGGCAAGCAATCTTTTACGCTTATCATGATCCGAGCGTGCCAATTCAGGACGAGGATGTTTACTACAATCGCTACCATCCGTTGTTTCTGAACGCGGCATTTCTTGGCGGCCTGTCTCGCGAAGATCAGCGCATTCTCGGTTTCGGCAATAAGGCAAACTTCCAACCGGCATTTACCCGCCACGAAAATCCGCCGCTGATTTACCGAACCTACTGCGCGTCGCTGAGCGTTTCGCTTCGCCTGGAACAGTTTCGAGAAAGAATGGCGGCGCGATGGCGGCGAGCGTTGGGAATGAGACCGGCCACTCGCTACTGATCATGTTGCTCCTGATGCAGACTGCTTCGACAAATGCCCGTCTCCCCCGTCGCAACCAGACACTCGTCTCGGTGTTCGGTGTTGCGCCGCGTCGCATCGGCGGCACGGAGATGTTCGCGCGTGAGTTGTCTTCGCAGCTTGGAGAGCAGGGGTGGAAGAGCGTTCTCTGTTTTTTGTCCGAACCGGCCGGCGAGGTGCGACGCTTTCTCGACTTGCCGAACGTCTCGTTTGAAACGCTGCCTGATTCGACGAACGGAAACTGGCGAGCACGCCGCCACTTAGGACAGATCATTCGAAAGCATAAGCCGGACATCGTGCATCTTCATTTCGTCAGCTTCCTGACGCTGTACCCGTGGATCGCGCGTTTGAGGTCAGCCAGGAAGGTTTTCTTCACCGATCATCATTCGCGACCTGAAGGTTACATTCAGCGACGCGCGGCGATGTGGAAACGAGCGGCCGCGCGATTGATTGGTGGTCCATTAACAAAGGTGATTTGCGTTAGCAACTATGGTTATCGGTGCATGACTGAAATCGGTCTGCTGCCGCGAAGTCGATTCGAGATGATCTACAACGGCGTCGATGTTTCGCGCGTCAACGCGAACCCGGATTTGGCGAAGGCCTTCCGACGAAGATTTTCGATTCCGGACGAGCGTGCGATCGTCACGCAGGTAAGTTGGATGATCCCGGAAAAAGGAATTAGTGATTTCCTCGAGATGGCTCGTCGCGTCAATTCCCAAAGAGAAGACGTGCAATTCGTCCTGGTCGGCGATGGGGCGTATCGCGAAGCGTACATGAACGAGGCCGCCGCGTTGGGACTCGGCGATCGAGTTACTTTCACCGGAATGATCGACGATCCATTCGGCGAAGGGGTTTTTCAGGCAGCCGACGTGGTTTGCCAATTCTCGCGTTGGGAAGAAGTCTTTGGCTGGATGATTGCTGAGGCGATGGCCCACGCAAAGCCGGTCGTGGCGACGCGCGTCGGCGGAATCCCGGAATTGATTGCTGACGGCGCATCCGGTTTCCTCGTCGATCGCGGCGACATCGAAAGTATGAGCAAGCGAATGCTGGATCTGTTGACGGATCGGACAATGCGTTTGCGTTTGGGCCAGTCCGCACAGAACACCGTTCAGATGAAGTTCAATCTCCGCAGGAATGTTGGCCAGTTGGTCCAATCTTACGGCTTGAAAGCGCCTGGCGTAGAGGTGCTCAACGTTGCCCTCCCTAACGGTCGAGCTTCTGACACGAGGAAAGCAACCAAGATTGATCCTTTATTGGTATTGGAGGAGAAGTCTTAACCTCCTTGTGAAAAAGCAAGTTCGCCGCAGAGATTGCCCCTCAGCCGCGATTGATTTAACAACCCATGAGTGCCGTTCCCCGAAAGACCCTTCAACCGATCGCGATTGCTATCGCACTCGCGTTTCTTTATTTCACCGTCATTGTGAAGTTGGCGAATGATTGGTGGCACGATGAAAACTACTCTCATGGCG
>JBGPNR010000200.1:0-4468 GCA_041487635.1 Candidatus Udaeobacter sp.
CGATCAAGATGGACAAGGAATTCGAGTTGAGTAAGCGCGAACGCTTTCAACACCTGCTCCAACGCAAAGAGGATTTGGCGAAGCCTAACGAGTACTATCACAAGATTCATCCGATCGAAGCGGCTGCGGTTGACAAAAATCTCGCGGACGCGGCGGCAGCAGCTGAAGCCAAGAAGAAAGCAGCGGCCGCTAAAGCAGCCGCAGCTGCACAGACTCCTCCAGCAGCTTCTTCCTGACGGTGAGCCAGCGATCGCTCTCTCGCCTTTTCGGCGAAAGTAACGCTGCTGCTGCAGTCCGGATTTGATGCACTCGGCTTAACGATTCGCGCCCGCGGGGAACATTACCTTGTCGGGGGCGGCATTAAGCGCGTCGAGAAGCTTTTTGATCAACCGCGTTTTCACGCGACCAGCTTCCCGCGGAGAAACGAGATAGCGGACGATGGCTTCGAGCCACGTATTTTCGCTTACCCGAAAAATCACACGCGGTCGCTCGTGAACTTCCAATTCGTCGACTGGCGTACGGGAGAGCAGGTCACGAAACGTTTGCACGCGGTCTATCATCTCTTTACCTAGCTCTTCCTCAGTAACTTTTTGCATCGTGCTGGCGATGAACTCGAGATCGGCGTTGAAGGCGACAGGGAACTTAATCTCATTCCATATGTAGGGGAAAAGAGGCCACGAATAATTGTAAACGATTTCGTCGAGCACTTGCTCATTTGGAAATTTGATCACCCGACCGCTGGGATGATCGCCTGAAATGTATTTGCCTCCGAATTCCCACAGAGTCGTATCCAGATAGCCAACGTCGATTACGTCGCCCGTGGCTTCACCGATTTGTATGCGATCACCTACTCGGTACGGCTGGCGAACGAGGATATAAATCCAGGCGATGAAGCTTTTCATCGGCGTTTGTACAGCGAGGCCGATGATAATTGAGCCAATACCGAACGCCGCAAGCGCGGCATACCAATTGACGAAAATGATCGATATGCCGATCACCGTGATAGCAAGAGCGACGACCAGATGCAGAATACGCTGAAGGGTGAAACGCGTCGAAGGATCCTCTATCCGCCCAAGGCCATAGATGGAAACAGCTCGTGCGATAGTGAGAACGATCACGATCAACGCTGTTCCGCGTAGAATTCGCCAAACGACACCGACAGTTGATGGCGGCAACGGAATCACCTTGGTGCCGATGAGAAAATAGACGGCAATGCAACCAGCAAGAACAAGTGCCTGTATAATGAACCAGAGTTTGTCTCTGCCGCGCGCCTTGATCGTTTCGGAGCGTTTTTCGCCAGTGGTCCGCTGGAGCTCTTTACGAATTTCCGGCTTGCGTGAAATTTCTTCTGCTGTCTCTGGCATTACTATTAAAATCGCATTGAGAGGAAGGAACGCGCGCCGGGAGTGAAGGTTATCGATGAGTCCTGCCGGGCAGCTGCGAAAGCCTCCCGCTGAATGTCGACCGGAATCGATTCTCAAATGTGCTGTCGAATACAGACATTGCGGAGCTGCTTGCCCGTCAGGCGGAGCGCGAGAGAGGCATTCTGTCACGCGCGTTTCGTCGAGCTGCGCGAGCCGCCTTCTTGTGGCCGGAAGAGGTGTCTCACCTTGCGGCGCAGAACCGATCGTTGACCGAACTGCGCGGAATTGGGCCATTCATAGAGAAACAAATCAGGCAATGGCTTGATAAACCTCCGCACTCAAAGCAGACAGTTCCCACCATTCGCCAGGATTTCATTTCGCTCGCTAAAGCGAGACAGCTGCTAGCGGGAAAGCAAACGTTTGCAAGGAACCTGCGCAGCGATTTGCAAATGCACACGCGGTGGAGCGATGGCTCGGGCACGATTGCCGAAATGGCCGAAGCGGCGAGCGAGAGATCCTATGAATACATTGCGATCACTGATCACTCGAAAGGTTTGAAAATTGCCGGCGGCATCAACGAACGCGACTTGGAAGAACAAGGAGCTGAAATCGCAAAACTTAATACATCACTTCGAAAATCCGGCAGAAGCCTGGTAGTTCTTAGCTCTCTTGAGATGAACCTTAACAAGAGGGGCGAAGGAGATATGTCTCGTGAGTCGTTATCAGCTGTGGCCCCTTGTTCTAGGTTCGTTCCATTCCTCTTTGCGGATAGTCGAGGACCAAACGGATCGTTATCTGGCAGCACTGCGCAACCCACACATTCAAATCATGGGTCATCCGCGCGGTCGCATTTACAATTTTCGAATCGGCTTGAGTGCAGACTGGCCGCGCGTCTTTGCAGAAGCGACAAGGCTCGACAAGGCGTTGGAAGTTGATTGCTACCCGGATCGACAGGATTTGAACGTGGATCTACTCAAGATCGCGCGAGAGCATGAAACCCGAATTTCACTGGGCACCGATGCTCATCATCCGTGGCAACTGGAATTTATTGAGCTCGGTTTGGCTGCTGTACTTCGGGCAAAACTTTCACCACAGAGAATCGTCAATTTCATGCCGCTCGTGGATTTGAAAAACTGGATAGAATCGGTGCGAGATCGCAGCGTTGCGACAAATAAATCGAAATAAGTGTCCGCATTGGCGTTGAATGGCAAACCCGGCTCAGAATCACCCGCCAAAAGGCCAAGGACTCTGCGCCTAATCATCGAAGCCCCGAGCTTCAAAATTTCCAAGAATTACAGCGCCCTTCTGCCTGCTGATATGGCCAATATAAAAAAGATCAGGCATAGCAACAAGAAGAGACCGAATAGGAACTTCGCAATAGCAGCAGCGCCCGCAGCAATGCCAGTAAATCCAAACAGCGCAGCGACAATCGCAATTACCAAAAGATAACAGCCCAACGTAACATCGTTTCACCTCCTCAGAATGAAATCGAATCAAGCCATCGCTATGCGTGGTTATTTTGCGCGACTAAATTCCGATAACTAAAATGGATGCATCATTTCAATTATTTACCGTGAAGCGTATCCGAACAGCCTTTACAAGGTATTCGGCCAAAAGCAGTCTGATACGCGTTTTGTTAATGTGAAGATGCGAATTCTAGTTTCGAACGATGACGGCATTTACAGCCCTGGCATTCTGCAGTTGGCGAAGGCAGCAGCGCGTTTTGGTGACGTGCGCATTGTTGCGCCGGATGTCGAGCAATCCTCAATGAGTCATGCCATTACTGCGTCGCGGCCGCTGCGGTTTAAACGTGTGCATCGCGGCGAGTTCGACGCGTATAGTGTTAACGGCACGCCGGCTGATTGCGTCGCACTTGGCATGCATCACTGGACTCACGTCGATCTTGTTCTTTCCGGGATCAATCTGGGCCTGAACCTCGGCAACTCAATCTGGCATTCCGGCACACTGGCAGCAGCGAAACAGGCGGCACTACTCGGCTCCCGCGGCATCGCGTTCAGTACAAATGTTAGCGACAGTCACGAGCCGGATTTTTCAGCGCTTGAGCCTTACGTCGCCAAAGTCCTAGATCTGCTATTGGGAACCAAAACATTATCTTTGGTAAATGTGAATCTGCCGCAAAGACCGAAAGGCATTCGGTGGACTCGCCAATCTGTACGCCATTACGATGGCAAGGTCGTTCCTGACAAAGATCCAATGGGACGCTCGATTTTCTGGTTCACGGTGACTCCGCTGGAAGGCGCCGCGAAAGGGACCGACCGCTGGGCAGTCGAGCACAATTGGGTTTCGATCACGCCGTTGCGTCTGGATCTGACTGATGAAACAGACCTTGCCAGGGCTTTAGCACTTTCGAATGCGCCCGCGATGAAGATGGCCAACAAGCACACGGCCAGCAGTTCTTCCCGCAAGAAACGCAACCGGCGCTGAACGCCCCGGGTCTGGTGACTGGGAAGTTGACGCGGCCTTTGAAAGCCGTTTTTTCTCGAAGTTGGGACAGTCGGGGAACCAATCAAGGGCGGCGCTTCGATTCCCATGGAAACTGCCTCGGTAGCCGATGGGTGAAAATCGATCCAACTCAGCGCTGCATCAGACTGCGGAACAGTTCCACATTCTGGTGGATAGCGTGGAGGAATACGCCATCTACCTCCTCGATGCGACCGGGAATGTCGTGACGTGGAACACAGGCGCGGCGAAGATTAAGGGCTACAAGGCAGACGAAATTATCGGAAAAAACTTTGCCTGCTTCTATACGGCGGAGGATGTTGCCGGGGACAAGCCGCAACGCAATCTGCATGAGGCAGCGCAGCGAGGCCATATTCGCGATCAGGGTCTCCGCGTCCGCAAAGATGGAACGACGTTTGAAGCCGAAGTTGTACTAACCGCCCTGCGCGACGCTAACGGCAACATTCGGGGATACTCCAAAGTGACACGGGATATCACCGATCAAATTCGCAGCCGAGAATTTGAAGCGGAAAAAATCGCAGCGGAAAAAGCAAGCAAGGCTAAGGACGATTTTCTCGCGGCGCTCAGTCATGAACTCCGCACGCCGCTGACGCCAGCGCTAGCAGCTGCGACCTACCTGGAAG